>CAIQNQ010000256.1 GCA_903873165.1 uncultured Methylococcaceae bacterium
ATTGCGCTAAACATATTCAAGACAAGATCACTTGGGACAGTAACGGTCACACCCAATGGGAACAAACCAATATTAATAAGCTATGCCAGGGCACAACTAAACCTAAAGAACCTGGAGAATGTTTCAATAAAGTCATGACTGGTCACGTGAAATGGGGTGATAGTGACAAATGGCAATGGGAAAATGCAATACGTTTGTGTGCCGGTACAAGTGATTCTGATCAAACAATTACTTGTTTCCAAAACCGTGTTCATGCAAATACTTCGTGGGAAGAGGCAATATTGCAATGCCAATTAAAAGTATCTTCGGATAAAAAAAATAACACTGTCAAGATGGAATAGAAGCTGATTTTCTATTCTAACTGAATTAATTTAAACCTTTATAAAATTTGGAGTCGCAATATGATAAAAAAAGCGCTAGTAATTTGTGCTGTACTTTTAAGTACAAACGTAGCTTTTGCGTTGGATGACGTTATTTTTAAAGATCATTCAACTGTTGCTCTTGACCATGCGAAAAATGCGGCTACCGCTGGTAATGCCGCTGAGGTTGTACATCATGCTGGAGCAGCACTAGAACACACGCTAACTGCATCGATAAGTGCAAAAGGGGTTGCTAAGAATCATTTAAACGAAGGAGCAAAAGAGCTTCAAAAGGCAATAGATCAAGGTAAGTTAGGAAAGTATAATTCATCTATATCTTATTCACAAGCAGCTGTAGCGCATATTTCAGCAGCAAACTCAGTTGTTGAAAGCAGTCATTAACGATACATGACATTAAAGCTAATACTGTGTATGAGTGTTAGCTTTTTAACTGGTATATTTTTTTAATCTTAACGCTATTCTGTTCTGAAATGAACGCTTAAAATTTGTTTAACATCCAATTCTGACAAACCTGTCACCTTAGCTATTATCTGAATGGTTGCCCTGGTTATTTATTAGTGAGCTAGCGTATTTTTGAAATAGTGCCATATTTAATAATTTGTTCGTGTATCAGCAGTCTATAAACACAAGTGTTAAAGAATCAACAGTGAGAGCGGGATATCTAATAGCCAGAATCAGATACTAATAAATAAAGATTAGATATCTCATTAGGTGGGTTTAATATCTGACTCGTTCTTTCAAGTATCTCATTCAACCGCTGAGATATTAAAAAAATACTTTGAGATATCTAGTACACCCTTTTTAATATTAAACTCTACCGCTGAGATATAAGAAAATAGTGCAAAGATATCAAGAAGGGTTACTTTGATATCTATAACGGACGATTAGATATCATGAAGCCTCGACTTAATACATCAAATGGGGTGTGAGATATCTGGTAGTGCCGATTTCATATCTTATCGACTGGATTTCATGTCTTGAACAAGCTGCTTGATATGATAAGCGTCCGTTTAAATACTAAGAATGTCGGGTTTAATATCTTGAAGGTTCAACTTTATATCTTGGAAGGTTGATGAGATACTTAAAATTATTGAGTTATCTAGTTATTCGATTGATTTAATAGATAAAATGTTTGGCGTATTATCATAAATATTCAATAAGTTAGGTAAAGCTCTGCGAGGATTATCTTGAGCAATGTAATCAGCAATTTCTTCGAGGTCTTGTTCAGCATGACCCGAAAAAATTAAGTTCATGTTTAAGTGTTTAACTGAGCAAGATATTTTTCTTCAATCTGTGCCGAGGGGAAAAATCACTTCTGAAGACCTCGTTGATATTCCTTGTACGCATCACGAAAGACGCACTAAGATCGATATCATTTTCGAAAAAGTCGTTGAGCATGTCGATGCTGAAGTTAAGCAATGTCCCTCTTGCAAGGCAACGGTGAAAGGTCAGTTTCCTAGCGATATGCAGGGGTCTTTGCAATATGGCGTGGGTTTGAAGGCCTTCGTCATCAATTTGCTGGTTTGTCAGATGGTGTCACTCAATCGCGTACAGAAGTTGGTTAATGCGATGATGGGCGAAATTATCACTGAATCCACGCTACTTAAGTTTGTTCTGCGTCTCTATCAAGCCTTAGAAGCGAGGTAAGGCAGCGATAGAAGCAATTGATATCATTCCGCGTTATGGCGGGGTGATTATCCACGATTGTTGGGCGTCCTACTTAGCCTATCCTCATTGCGGTCACGGACTTTGCGGGTCACATTTGCTGCGTGAGTTGACTTTTATTGTCGACTCGAACGGTTACGCTTGGGCGCGAAATATGAAGCGTCTACTACAAGAAACCTGTGTGAAGGTCTCCAAATTTAAGAATGTCCAAGGTAAAGCAAAAAGTGTCAGGTTGCTTTAGAACAGAAATTTATGCCTTGGCTTATTGTCGAATATCGAGTTATTTACAAACCATGGCCAACAGAGGTTATAACCCGCTTATTGCTGTTCAATGGCATTGGCGGGCGAACTTGAGTTTGCAGGGGGCGAGTAGTTACTACCCAAATTCCAAATAGAACCGCTTAACTGCGGTTTTTTTTGTGCTTAAATCCGGTTAAGCCACCTGCTTTAACAGCGGCCAGCGCACATCAATCTCATCCCAAGGCACAAAGACTTTATTATTCTCGTCCTTTTCTATCACTAACCATTCACACAGAGCTGTCACATCCTTATGGACATTGGCATAGTGGCGGCCTAATTGTTTGGCCAGCGCGTAAATAGTCACAGGCTCAAAGGTCTTTAGTGCCTCGACCAGCTCCCAGCGCTTAGGCGTAAACACTGCCCCAAACTGTGACATATTCTCAAAGCCAATACTAAAAAAAGGCTCAACAGTATCGCCCTTTAAAGCAGAGTCAAAAGTAGTCACAAAGTGCTCTAGCACCAATTCGGGCGCATCGCCTATGGTTATATTTAGTGTACTCATTGCTTAATCCCCTTAATATCATTCATAAAATCACGCATTAGCGTACTTGGATCGCAAAAAATATAAGGTAACTCATCATCAAGCAGATGCTTATGGTCGCCTTTGCCGCGTTCATTGTCATAACCAACAACCCGCACACCCGCAACGATATAAACTAATCGATACTTAATACGATGTTCTGAGGGCGGCACAGGCCCAGGGACTTCCCAAATAACACCCTCGATAAAGCCATTACCATAGATTTGTTTAATACGACTTAATAATTTTGCTTTCATGACTGTTATTATAGTCGATTATATAGAGCTTTAAAAGCTATATAGCAACACCCACCCAACCACCCTCAACCTGCCTTACGCGGTTTTTTTGTGCCTATCGAAAATTAATACAATTTTTTCTTGTAAATGATTACAAGTAATGCTTTAAAATCCCCAACGCCACACCACACAGGAACCCAAAATGAAAAAACGCCCATTAGCCATACTCATTAAAGAGACCTGTATCCGACATTCCGCACCCCATGCTATTCGGAATTAGTATATAAGAGAACATAACGCTCACCGAGTAAGTTAAGCAGTTGATGATGGAAAGCGTTACAGTTCAGTACGATGCTTCGGACATTGTCGCAGACCAACAGATGGATGCCAGTGAAAAACTGAAATACCCAGCGTGCAGTTGGCTTTTCCGTCTTTTTGTTGGGCGTCCTACTTAGCCTATCCTCATTGCGGTCACGGACTTTGCGGGTCATATTTGCTGCGTGAGTTGACTTTTATTGTCGACTCCAACGGTTACGCTTGGGCGCGAAATATGAAGCGTCTACTACAAGAAACTTGTGTGAAGGTCTCCAAAAGTGAAGAAAAGAAACTGAATGAAAAAGACTTAACCCATTTACAGAAGCGATACCGCCTAAGCCAAGTGGGAAACGCGGCAAACTGGCTAAATCGGATGCACATAATTTATGGGAACGATTTCAAGCTCAGGAGGCATCAGTGCTGCTATTTGCTAAAAATCCGCAGGTATCCTTTACGAATAACCGTGCTGAACAGGATTTAAGAATGTCCAAGGTAAAGCAAAAAGTGTCAGGTTGCTTTAGAACAGAAATTTATGCCTTGGCTTATTGTCGAATATCGAGTTATCTACAAACCATGGCCAACAGAGGTTATAACCCGCTTATTGCAGTTCAAATGGCATTGGCGGGCGAACTTGAGTTTGCAGGGGGCGAGTAGTTACCAAAAATGATGGTATTAAAATCCGTTATCCCTGCTGAAACGGTATTAGCTTATACCGAAACGGATTTAGTTCGCATTCGCGTAAATAGTTGTATTGGGCGATCTCCATGATCACGAACTTGCCCTTGCCTCGCACCGATACAATCGCCTCGGAATGATCGGCAAGTATGGCTTCGATGGCCGCTATTCCTTTAGTTTTTAAATCATTGGCACTGATGTGGGTCATATTGATCTCCTGATTGAATGCGATTGATGGTTCATTTAATCATGTGATTTATAGTATTGTAAAGAGCTACCTTAACCTGCTATTGTTTACGTATTGGTTTTTTATATTCAGATGCTGGTAAAGTTAATAATGCTGAAATGCAAAGAAACTGATGCCAATTTACATAGTCGTTACGAATACGGGGGATATTCCTGTAATAAAAATCAAAATTAACAATTTTTATTGATAAACTAGAGTCGTTGTTGATATTAAATCAATCAATTAAATCTTGAATTAAAATTCATAGATACATCTAACAAAGAGCGCAAACTACACTTTGCCACATCGCATTAAATTGATTAACTCAAATAATGAGCCATACTTTTCAAAAAATAGAAGCGGTATTACTTTTAGTGGATTTATAAAATATAAAAAACCATATAACCGACATTCCGCACCCCTTGGGCATCTTATTGATATTCAATCATATATTTTTTTGCTAAATAGCAACATAATTTTCAATTAATTGATTTTGAATGCTTATTTTTTGAGGGTGCGGAATGTCGGATATAAGGTAATATATGCGCAGTTTGCGGTATATGATACCTAAATAATTTGATTTTAAAAAATGCTTAAAGTTGCTTCTTTCTTTGCCGGTATTTGTGGTTTTGATCTTGGTCTAGAACAAATTGGAATGAAGGTTGTTTTTCAATGTGAGATAAATAAATTCTGCCAAGAGGTTTTAAAAACACATTGGCCTGAGGTTATTTTGCATAGTGATATTAATCAAGTTAAATCGGATGATATTCCAAATGATACTCAAGTTTGGTGTGGTGGTTTTCCATGTCAAGATTTATCATTAGCAAATCAAGGTAAAAGAAAGGGGTTGGAAGGTGAAAGAAGTGGACTCTTCTATAAATACGCTGAACTTATTAAAAGTCACAAACCAAGATGGGTCATTATTGAAAATGTGCCCGGATTACTCAACAGTCACCAAGGAAAAGATTTCCAAATTCTCCTCCAAAAACTGGATGAACTCGGGTATGGCGTTTCGTGGCGAGTATTTGATGCAAAATATTTTGGAACACCCCAAAGACGCAGAAGAGTCTATGTTGTCGCAAGTCTTGGAAACCTCCGCTCCGCTCAAGTACTTTTTGAATCCCACCCATTTGAAATCGCTCATAGATCGGGCCTCGGTAAGAGAGAAACCATTGCCAGCGGCAATGGCGAAAGCTACACTCTCGATAGTAGAGGAACCGCAGATGCTGTATGTAAGACGACTAATGCCTTCCGAGTGCGAAAATCTTCAAGGATTTCCAGAACACTGGACGGAAATAGATACCGAGCTATAGGCAATGCAGTTTGTGTTCATATTGTAAAATGGATTGGTCAACGAATTATGCAAGTTGATGAAGATTGACCGAAATCAGACTAAAATGAACCTTCATGCTCTCCTAATAAACATCATAACCAATATGCTTTTTTTTCGTATCTTCTTATTCTCTTTAGTGCTAGTAAATTCTGCTTATGCGAAGCCTGTTAAGAAAACACATCAGGCTAATACGGGAGAACAGCAAAAAATCATGGTAGCTGTTGATCATGTGCTGGATGCAAACCGTGATTTTGTCAAGCAGCATAATAAGCACTATTTTTTACCTTTTATTAAAGGGCAAACACCCAAAGCAACCGTCTTAGGTTGCGCTGATTCCCGCGTACATACTCACGCAATTGACCCGCATCCCGATGGAGATTTGTTTTTCGTCCGGAATATAGGCAATCAACTTGAGCCAGTACGAGGCTCAATTGAGTACGGAGTCAGACATTTACACACGCCTTTGTTGTTGGTGCTTGGTCATACCATGTGTGGTGCTGTGAGGGCGGCAATGCAAGATTATTCCGAAATGTCACCGGCGATTAAAACCGAATTAGACAATCTGCATGTCCCGCATGGCGACCCTGACAACGCTTCATTAGTGCTTGACTCAGTTGAACACAATATCAATCATCAGATAAACGAAGCCATGAGCTATTTTTCCGATGAATTAAATCAACAAAAATTAATAGTCATTGGAGCTGTTTACGATTTCAGAAATGATTACCACCAAGGTTACGGTAGACTAGTTATAACGAATGTCAATGGCTCAACCGACGCAGGAAAAATAAAAGAATATCTTGGGTTTTCAGCTAAAAAATTGTTAAAAACTGTATACACCAAATATTAATATTGTAAAAAACAACGCAACAAATATTTAACTAGCCTTTACATACTTATGTCGAATAACTTCAATCACTGCGGGTAAGATTGACACGAACACAATACCTAATACCACAATAGAAAAGTTATTCTTAACCGCTGGAATATTGCCAAACAAATAACCACCTGCCAAACAAATTGCAACCCAAGCGACAGCACCGACCACATTAAACTGTAAAAAGCGCTGATAACTCATGCTACCAATTCCTGCCACAAAAGGCGCAAAAGTCCGAACAATAGGTACAAATCGCGCAATAATAATAGTTTTTGCGCCATATTTATCATAAAACTGTTGAGTTTTTTCTATATGAGCTTTATTAATAAACTTAAGCTTTTCATGACGAGCTATCTTTGGCCCAAAATAACGGCCCACCTCATAGTTAACAGAATCGCCCAATACAGCAGCAATCAACAAACTGCCATATAAAATGCCCCAGTTTAAATCTCCCAAGGCTGCAAAAGTGCCGGCCGCAAATAACAATGAATCGCCCGGTAAAAAAGGCAATACGACCAAGCCAGTTTCACAAAACACAATCAGAAACAACAAAGCGTACGTTAAAGTGCCATAGTTTTGAATAATTTCACTTAAATAATGATCTAAGTGCAGAAAAATATTAAGAAGTTCAGAAAAGTTTTGCATATAATCCTAAGGGTTGTAATGAGTACAGGATATTAAACCTTATTATCGGGCATAAAAAAAGGCCAGATTGCTCCGGCCTTTTTTAAAGTTTAGCGATTTACTTTAATAAACCTTGTAATAAACCATTTAGCTTATGCACAAAAGCAGCAGGATCGTCTAAATGTCCACCTTCACTTAAGATAGCTTGATCAAACAAGATATGACTTAAATCTGCAAAACGCGCATCGTCTTGTTCCGCTTTTAATTTAACCACTAAAGGATGTGTTGGGTTAATCTCAAACACTGGTTTTTTACCACCAAAGCCCATTGACTGTCCTGCTTCCTTCATAATACGTTCCATGTTTAAGCTCATGCCGTAGACATCAGCGACTAAACAGGCGGGGGATTCTGTTAAACGATGACTCAAACGCACTTCACTCACTTTATCTGCTAATACTTCTTTAATCTGCGTGATTACTGATTCAAAGTCTTTAGTCACTTCTTCTTGTTGGGCTTTTTCTTCTTCAGTATCCGCTAAGTCACCTAGGTTTAAATCACCTTTAGCAACCGATTGTAAATGTTTACCATCAAATTCATCTAAGTTAGAAACCAACCATTCATCAATACGATCTGATAATAATAAAACTTCAATGCCTTTCTTACGGAAGATTTCTAAATGTGGGCTATTTTTAGCCGCTGAAAAACTATCAGCAGTCACATAATAGATATTGTCTTGACCTTCTTTCATACGACTTACGTAGTCTTCTAAGGTCACATTTTGCTTATCCGTATCGTTATGCGTAGAAGCAAAACGTAATAATTTAGCTACGCGATCTTTGTTAGCATGATCTTCGATAGGGCCTTCTTTAATCACATTACCGAATTGCGCCCAGAAAGTTTCATATTTCTCGGCTTCGTTCTTAGCCAAGTTTTCTAACATGCCCAAGACTTTTTTAACCGCCCCTGTTTTAATCGAGCTGATTTGTTTACTTTGTTGCAGAATCTCTCTTGATACGTTTAAAGGTAAGGAGTTCGCATCAATAATACCTCTGATAAAACGTAAATAACGCGGCATTAATTGCTCAGCATCATCGGTGATAAACACTTTACGAATATATAGTTTTACACCATGTTTCGCATCTCTATCCCATAAATCAAATGGCGCACGTGCTGGGGTGTAAAGTAATAAAGTATATTCGTTAGTCCCTTCTACTTTACTGTGTACAAACGTTAAAGGGTCTTGGAAATCATGACCGACATGTTTATAGAATTCGTTGTAATCTTCATCACTAATTTCTTGACGAGATTTAGTCCATAACGCAGAAGCACTATTAATAGTTTCTTCTTCAATGGCTGCTACTGGTTTCTCAACTTTTTCTACTCCTTCTTCTGCCTCATCAGTGTCTTCGTCTTCATAAGATGGCATGACTTCTTTATCCATAATGATCGGTAAAGAAATATGATCAGAGAATTTTCTCACGATAGATCGAATGCGGTATCCGTCTAAGAACTCTGTTTCTGCCTCTTTTAAATGTAGAACAATCTCCGTACCACGAGTCGCTTTATCAACCGTTTCGATGGTGTAATCACCTTCACCAGCAGACTCCCAACGTGTCGCGTCAGATTTGTCAGCACCGGCTTTACGAGTCGTTAAAGTCACTTTATCAGCGACAATAAAGGCAGAGTAAAAACCTACCCCAAATTGACCAATTAACTCGCTGTCTTTCGCTTGTTCACCGGTTAAGGCTTCAAAAAATTGTTTAGTTCCAGATTTCGCAATCGTACCGATATGTTCTTGTACTTCAGTACGGGTCATACCAATACCGTTATCGATAATACTGATAGTCTTTTTATCTTTATCGAATTCAATACGAATTTTTAACTCGCTATCGCCTTCGTATAAAGCATCATTTGATAGGGCTTCAAAACGGAGTTTATCTGCTGCGTCAGAAGCATTAGAGATTAATTCTCTGAGGAAAATTTCCTTGTTACTGTACAAGGAGTGAATCATTAAATGTAAAAGGTGTTTTACTTCAGTTTGAAAACCAAGTGTTTCTTTTTTTGTTTCAACAGTCACAATTGTAATCCTTAATAGTGGTTATAAAATGTTTCCCACTATTTGGGGACGCAGATTTATTTTTCAAGTGTGATTTATTTACTAAAGATACATTGCCAGCCGCCAGAAATAATTCGCGCGATCTGCATCAGAATAAACGGCACAGACAAACCGGCTGGCGCAGCTAGATAACGTGGATGCCATTGAGGTGAGAATTTAGCTTTATAGGCATACAAGCCTTCAAAGTTATAAAAGTGTTCACCATGTTTAAACAAGGTAGCACCCACTTTATTCCACAGCGGTGCTAAGGGTCTATTGTCTAAACCCGCCAAAGGTGCCATACCTAAACAAAACCACTGATAATTCTCAGCTTTTCCCCATAACATCAGTTCTGCAAACAAGTAATCCATCATACCGTTCGGACTATCAGGATCATAACGCATCAGATCAATCGATAACTCAGCCTTATCCTTAGTCAACCAAATATTAGCGAACGCTTTAATGTTTCCTGCCTCATCCTTAATGACCGCCACATCGCAATCCTTTATATAGGACTCTGCAAAAAAACCGATAGAAAAACACTTTTCGCGCGTGTTTTTATGGGCTAACCACGCATCAGAAATTTGGCGTAACTTAGGCAAAGCATTTTCAACGTCATTACCTGATAAGATTTCAAACGGATACCCTAATCGACTAAACTTATTAACCGCACCCCTTTGATTCTCGCGTGATTTGCCTTGCAAGCTAAAAGTCGTTAAGTCCACATAGGCTTCTTCGCCGAGCTTAAACATTGATAAGCCAAGATCAAGATAAGCAGGTAACCACTCCTCACTGGCTTGATAAAAAACGGCCTTAGCACTATATCGATCTGCATGCTCTAAAAAGGCGTATAGCAACGCCTCAATCGCGGACTTATTACCCACCGGATTTCCCATAGCTATCCAAAATTGCGCGGTGATGGCATACATAATAAAAGCATCACGCGCCTCATTCCAAAACAGATACTTATCCCCTAACAAGGCTAAATAACCTTGAGTTTCACTGCTTTCCATGACGATTTCTTTGGCTCTGACTAAATCAGCAGATGTTGGCTTTACATGAGATTTGGGTGGGGCAACACTTAGCAAATAAGATAAACCATAGGCCAAAAGCACGATTGCCATCAATAATAAGGCGCGCTGAAAGCGTGGTGCATTGCCCTCATAAGAAAACTGCCACCATAACTCTTGCGAGAATGCCACATCCCGATAAGAGAAAAACCCTAACCACACACAGCCAACTAAGACCATAGCAACCGTTGCTAACCAACTCATGGAATAAGGCAAATGCAATAACGAAGACTGGCGCTGAAAATGCGTCTTAGTGGGTAACATCATCAATAAAATCATGCTTAGCACGATAGCCTCGTGCCAATCAAAACCTTTCAATAACGCAGATAAAATACCGACACTTAATAAACTTATACTGCCATACCATGCCGCATCTATCTTTAACCAAATGCCCCTTGCCAACAATAGTAATAAAATGCCCGCTAAACTGCCTGTTAAATGCGACACTTCAATAATCGGTAAAGGCACAACATCTCGCATTACCGCACTCATTTCTGGATTAGTCGGAATAGAGCCAGAAACCAATAAAACCCCACCTGCTAATAACAATAATAGGGCATACAACTGCGGCACAATGGCCGACAACAGTTTTTGCACCGCATCAGCACCGGTGCTTAACAGCTCCCGCCGACTATATACCTCATAACTGAGTAAGCTAACCCCAGCCAACAATAAGGGTAAGAAATAATAGATAACCCGATACAAAAGCAAAGCACCAATTAACACTAGATGCTGATCCTTCGCGGCGATATCTTGCATTAATAGCAAAAACACCCCCTCAAACACCCCTATTCCGCCCGGCACTTGACTGATGACGCCCATGACTTGAGCCACAACAAACACCACCACAAAAGCACTAAAGCCAATATGTACTTTACCGACTAACAACACCCAGAGTACTAAGGAAGAAAGCACGACATCTAAACTAGCGACCAGCGTTTGCCAAAGCGCGATAGTAGGGGAAGGAAATTTAAACTCGAAGCCGTTTATCAAGAGTGGTTTACGCCATAAAATGACTACGGCCCAATAAACCAACAAAGTACCGATACAAATTAAGCTCACCCAATGCAGCGCATGAGGCACGGGTACTTTGCTAGGCAGATAATAGGGTAAAACCAAACTGCCTACTAAGCCCAAGGTTAGCGCACCCAGCAAATAAGTTAGGGTTTGGAATAAGGAAATTTTTAAAATATCCCAACCAGGCACGCCCCATTTTGAATAAAACCGATACCGAATAGAACCGCCCGCCGCCCAAGCATGTCCGGTATTATTACTAATCGCATAACTTAATAAGGCCGTAGCCATCATTTTAAACAAGGGGATTTTAGTATGACCGGTATAATGCAAAGCCAGCCAATCATAACCCGCTAACACCCAATAATTAATAATCGTCAGTAACACGGCTAAAAGCAGAATAAGCACTGGCGTAGCTTTTAAAGACGCCATAATATCGCTTACTTCATGTGGATTAATTTGCCTATGCACGATATACAAGGCGACGGTAAATAAAATGACCGGTAATAGCTGCGCTACTTTATGGACAATCCGAGTTAATCTTTCTTGACTCATAATAGTGTTTTAGGTGGTTAACTTTATTTAATAGCTTTCTGTTGATAAACATCCAGAATCTGCCGAGTCAGCTTAGGATAATCTTGATCAAAATGATGTCCACCCGGCAATTCTAAGACTTTAGCTTCGGTGTTATATAAGTCCAAACAAGCTGTTTCGGCTTTTTCTTCTCGGCCATAAATACATAAGATTTTAGCTTTAGGTATCTTAACTAACTCGGGTGCTAAGACTAATTCACCTGAGCTTTGCCCTAACCAACCAGACACATGAATCTCAAAATCTGCAGACTTCGCTAAAGCAATTAATACCAATAAGGACACGCTGTCTTTATCCTCCTCAGGTAAGCGGTTATATAAAACGGGTAATATATCGGCGCCAAAGGAATAACCCGTCAACACAAACTGTTTAACGTGCCAATGCTTTCGATAGTAAGCCATTGTCGCAGACAGATCAGCCGCCGCTTGTTCCGGTGTTTTATGCCCCCAAAAGTAACGCAACACATCTACACCCACGACTGGATAATTTAAAGCCACCATTTCACCCGCTATGGTTCTATCCAAATCTCGCCACCCCCCATCACCCGAATAAAACAAGGTTACATTATCAACTGCGGCTTTTACAGGTACTTCAACCACAGGCATAGGCGGTGCTTCTGCATTAACAGACGTTGTTAACGCAGAAAGCAATAAAGTATCCAGCGGGGTATCGTAAGGTACAATTTGTGTGTTTACATTACCCAAGGCTTTAATAAACACCCCAGTTTCAGGATCAGGCTGATCTGACCATAGTACTTGCCAGTCTTTATGAGGCACAGAGGAGAGGTTTTCACTTTGCGAATTGAATTGCATAGCCAGATTTGGGCATAACACTAAAGCTTTCGGTATCTTGACGGTAAAGCCTATGGAGACATAACTAATAGCCTCAGTATTATGCGTTTGAGAACCTAAAAACGGTAACAAAGCACCCTCAGCAATACCGACCAGCACGGTATGTTGGTTTGCTGAGTCTGGCAAGGCTTTAGTGAATTCCCCCAGCAAACCTGTTAACCATTCCGTAGTTAAACATTGCCCCGATTGAGCCGTAAATTTATTAAACACGAGCGAACTATCAATCAGCGCAAGGCTATCTCCCGTTACCGCTAATTTTTGTTGTAAAGACTCATTGGGATACGTCTTAAAATCCACAAAAGCAATCACTAAACCTCTCGCCCCCCATAACGGTTGCGCTATATTTATCGGCCCTAAAGCCTCAGTTTGGATGGTTTTAGTAAATACGGGCGGCTTAAGGTAAGCTAAGCCGACAAAGCTAATGATGATGAAACCGCACAGTAAAGCTATAGAGATTGAAGTTTTAAGTTTCATGAGCTGTTTATTATCAAATAAGAGAACATCACAGCCTTAAGGCTATGGCTTAATATTTAAAAACTCCGCGATTAATTTATTGAGTTCATCAGCATGAGTAATCGGTGCCGCATGTCCGGCGACTGGAATTATTTCTAAGCGACCCGCCGCTAATTTCTGCGCTAATTCTTGAGAATGCCCTAAATCAATAATATCATTTTCACCTACCACTACTAAAGTAGGCGCGGTAATCGCATTCAAATGCGTATGAGTCATTTGCGGTGCTACGTGCCAAAGTTCATTAATTTCGGCTTCTAATTCGGCGTGCTCGTCGCCTGCCCCTGACCACCAACTTCTAAGCTTATCTCTAACGGTTTTAAAAATAGTGACATCAGGATACTTTTGAGTGCTATCAGCTTCTAGTATAACGCCAGAAGGATGAAAATTAGCACTAATCGCCACGATTTTTTCTACCCGTTCTGGGGCGTGTAAGCCTAATAATAAAGCAATAATGCCGCCATCACTCCAACCAATAACATCAGTGCGCTGAATGCCTAATTGATCCAGCACTTGCAGAGTATCCTCTGTGAAGATTTCATAACTGAGTTTTGCATCACCATGCGTGGAATACCCATGCCCACGGGTATCAATTAAGATCACTTGCCGACCCGAATCGACCAACCAAGGAATTTGAGAAAACCAACTGAGTTTATTACTTAAACCGCCATGCAAAAGCAATACCGGAGAACCGTGTCCATAAGACACATAATGAATATGTGCGCCCTGATAATCAATATTGCCCGTTTGGGCTTGAATCGGAGTGGAATACTTCCAAACTAAATAGTGTAACGCATTAACAGACATAGGCTTAAGCCCATAAAAAACTGATAATATCAGCACTAACACGCCTATTGATAATTTATAAGACCAAGATTTCATTACAGGATAAACATGAGAACAAAAAACCTACTTACCTTGAACTAAACCAGAAGAAAAATAAGTAACCTTATCTAATAATTCGGCATTTAGTTCACCCGCTTTTTTTACCCGACGCTCCCGCCAATCAACGGAGCGAATTTGATCACATAAAACAGCACCCTGAATAACCGATGCTTCTGATAAGACCACTTCAAAAGGATAGCCTTTTATTTTAATCTGAGTTCTGGATAAAAAAATGAGGTCACCTCTTTAAAAACATGAAAGAATATAATCTATTATAAAAATATTATCGCCATTAAACAGATTACCAGACATGAATGTAACACAAATATTTTGCGATACGGACGATTTTTGTCAAAAATTCATTCCCGAATGAAAAAAACACGGCTGGAAAGGAAGGAACAATCCGCAACAAGAGCTAGGGCACGTTCAAATGGGGCTACCAGAGGCATGTTCAAAAATACTGTTTAGCGGACTTTCCTGGCCTGCCAAGTTACAACCGTTTTATTCAAGTGATGGCCGATGTCTTGGTCTTCCCTTGCTTTGCGGTGAGTGACGCTTATCCCGAACTCAGGTTACATTCGCAATTAACCACTTTTAATTTCTAAAATCAATTAAATATCATTTCAAAAGTAAAAATATTGCACATTTTATAGCGACTAAATTTAAACATTTCGTCTGTCACAAATATGATGCTAAAGTTAAATCTCTCTCGTCAGCCATATAATCTTGTTTTTAAAATAAAATCTATATTTACGCTAAAAGTTTGTCTATAAGCAATGGCATGGGGTTACTGATAACCTTTGTAAGCCGCTTGACTATTGATATCGATCAAAACACGCGGCAGGTCAACCCAGACTTAATGATAGATACTATTTATTAAAACAAATGAGAATTCGTTCTAAAAGACGCTGTTTTAGACGCAATCACTGCCGAGAAGTTTAAAAATAATTACCTTACAAAAAACACTTATAAAATTGCAAAAATGAAACTTTGGTACTTGAGTTTACCAAATAACTACGATCTAAATCACAGGTGATCATAATGAATAATGCTTTATTCAAGTACAAAAAAAACAATTACGTCACAATAAAACCTAATACTTATATTGCTAATAAATCACCAGCAATAAAAACGCCAATACAAAAAAAATCAAGCTGTAGTTTAACACTCTGTAAATCTGAAATTAGTACTACCAATATTTATCTAAATGAAATAAATCGTACTGAATTACTCACTGCAGAAGAAGAAAATAAATACGCGCTTCTAAATACAAAAGGTGATAAAACTGCTCGTGATATCTTGATTAAATGCAACTTTAGATTTGTAGTAAAAATAGCTTATCTCTATGTTAATAGGGGCTTGTCTTTTTTAGATTTAGTTCAAGAGGGTAACTTAGGTTTAATGCAAGCGGTCGATAGATTTGATCCAGAAAGGGGCAATAGACTCACCACCTACGCCATGTATTGGATTAAAGAATCCATTGATCGAGCGATCATGAATCAAAGTAATATAGTTCGCTTACCCATACATATTTTTAAAGAAGTAAAACAGTATAAAAAAGCCAATCGTGAACTCACTAAAATTCTGGCGCATCAACCCAGCCACAAAGAAATAGCTGATTTTATGGGCTTATCATTAGAAAAAATCGAGCAAATCATCCTGTTTGAGCTACAAGCCAATCTAAGTTACATGAATGATTCTGATGAGTTAGATATCAACAAAATTTCTGATAGTGAACATTATGAGCCGTCAATATCTATGCAAGAAAACAATACCCGCCTAGACATCATTAACTCTGTTTTAGAACTTTCTGATAAACACCGAGAAGTTATTTGTAGACGTTTTGGCATCTGTGGTTACGAAGAACAAACCCTAGATCAAATAGCCACTGATTTTGACCTCACTAAAGAACGTATTAGGCAACTACAAGTAGTCGCGATAGATAAACTAAAATCTATTTTAGAAAAAAACAACCTTACGATTGAGTCATTACTTGACTACTCGCATTAATCTGCAAAGGCCAATCTCTATAATTAAAGACTTGGCCATTTTCTCTAACAGTTGCACAAGCTGCTAAATTTAGCTCAGCATAAACCCATTGCACAGCATTAAAATCCCCTATAGCCAAGATACCATTATCAGGAAATCCTTTGTCAACCGGCGTATAAATAGCTGCAGCACCGACATTAACATCCACAGCTTCTGACCATGGTGCAGTGCCTACTAAAGAAGATTGCACTACATAACATTGATTTTCTAAAGCTCTAGCCTGGCAACCAATTTTCACTCGATGATACCCAGCCACAGTATCTGTGCAACTAGGCACTAAAATTAACGTACATCCAGCTTCTACTTGTTTTCTAGCAAGCAACGGAAATTCACTGTCGTAACAGATATTAATGGCAATTTTTCCATATTCTGTTAAGAAACACTTTAATTCTTTACCCGCAGTAATTAGCCATTGTTCGTTTTCAAAACGGGTCATCATCAACTTATCTTGATAATCTATCTGCCCGTCTAAATTAAATAAATAAGCCCGATTGACATAAATACCCGTTTCTACAAAAACCGGGAATGTCCCTGCTTGGATGAGACATTGGTTCGTAATAGCTAGATTTTTAAATAGTTCTATAAAGTCAGCATGTAACGACTGTAGTGCTTCTAATTGCTTGCTTAAAGAGGAATAAATATCCTGCTCAAACAACGAAGCCAGTTCCATACTGAAATATTCTGGAAACAATAGAATCTTGGCATTTTGAACAACCGCATCTTGCACCCATTGCGTCACTTTTTGCTCGTACGCAGCCCAGTTTTCGAGAAAACTAATATTGTATTGAGCTGTTGCTATTTTAACAGGCATGTTTTAGCCAAAAAGTCATAAGATTATCTCTATTTATAAATCAGAAACTTGTACGTAAGTATTCGTTTTTACGAGTTTTATTATTGTGTATTTTGTGGTTTGTGGTTTGTGGTTTGTAAATTGCACTTTCGTTTTCATCGTGCAGATATTATTAAATACCCGGTGTATGTATGATACGTCCTCAAAAAATTAAAAACAAGATCGCGGCATTTGCGTAAGATTAAAAATACGACTTGCTGGCTTTATTGTTCGATCATGAATTTGGGTGGTAATTTATCAAATCGTCACAGCGCAAATGTCTCAGTAAAGTCTAATCTCCCATAAAACTGTTTTTTAGTATAAAATCAAACCTTTTTAAATTATACAAGCTATGCAGCAAATTGCTATCTATCCAGGTACTTTTGACCCTATCACCAACGGTCATTTGGACATTATTTCCAGAGCATCAAAACTCTATAATAAAGTTATTGTTGCGGTCGCGGTAAATCGGGGCAAAACACCTTTATTTTCTTTAGAAGAACGTGTCGCACTCGTTAGTTCGGTAGTGACCGGATATCCGAATGTATCAGTCATTGGTTTTGATAATTTATTAGTGGATTGCGCCAAACAACATGGAGCAACAGTCATCTTACGAGGCTTAAGAGCGGTTTCTGATTTTGAATACGAATTTCAATTAGCTGGCATGAATCGCAGACTCGCGCCAGAGCTTGAAACCATGTTTTTAACACCTGCTGAACAATACGAGTTTATTTCTTCAACAATGATCAGAGAAATCGCTCAATTAAAAGGTGACGTTTCTTGCTTTGTTCCACCAGCTGTACAGCAATGTTTAATCAATAAATTTTCCCGGAGTTAAAATGGCTTTAATAATCTACGACGAATGTATCAATTGTGATGTTTGCGAACCTGAATGTCCCAATGGTGCCATATCACAAGGAGAAGATATTTACGTAATAGATCCTGCCTTATGTACAGAATGTGTCGGTCATCATGGCACACCTCAATGCATGGAAGTTTGCCCTGTCGACTGCATTGAAAAAGATCCTGCTCATATTGAAGATCACGATTCACTATACCAAAAATATGTTAAATTAACTCAATAACTCTAATGTTGTCTAATTTCATCAAAAAGACATAATTTAAGTATAAAATTATAATCAACTTTTCACTTGGTATTGCAATCCTAATGAACTCTGCTTCTAATAAAGAATTTATAAGACCATTACATTCAAAATTGCAAGCAGTATCCCGCATTTTAGATGTCTTTATAATAATTAGCACGCTCTATATTTCTTTAATTATTTATCAAATTCCGAATGATGATGAATATTTATTACCGTGCTTTATCACTACCGCTCTTTTTGGGGTTTTTGCAGAAAATAACGAGCTATATCAAGGCTGGAGAGGATCTCCAATGTTTGATGAATCACTAAGAATCATGTTTTCTTGGTTAGGTGCATTTGCCTTAATGGTGACTGGAGCATACGTCTTTAATGCAAAATTTAATTACTCTTTAAATGTCGTACAGTTATGGCTTCCCTTAGCCCCTACTACTATCATATTAACGCATTCAATTAGACGCTATTGTTTATCCTACTTAAGAACACATGGATTTAATACTCGGACTTACGCTATTTATGGTGCCAATACATTAGGACTAAGACTTAAATTAGCCATATCAGAACTACCTTGGCTAGGCTTTAAATTTGTCGGCTTTTATGATGACAAAACCGAACAAGAGGGGCGTCTCAATCATTCAGAGATAGAAAATTATGCGGGTGATTTTGAGCAAATGCTCCAAGAAACTAAAGATGGAAACATTGACCACATTTATTTAACATTGCCTTTGACTGAAGAAAACCGCATCAGTTTTTTTATTGAACAACTAGCAGACACTACAGCATCAGTAAACGTAGTCCCAGACTTTTTCACTTTTAATTTAATTCAATCAAAATGGAGTAATATTCAGGGACTTCCAGTCGTCAGCGTTTTTGATACACCGTTTAATTCCCTTGATGGCGTCACAAAGCGTATTGAAGACCTACTATTGTGTAGCGTGATTTTACCTCTAATATCAATTCCCATGCTGATAATTGCTATCGCGATTAAACTCACCTCACCTGGCCCTGTGATTTTTAAACAACAACGCTATGGTGTTAATGGTGAAAATATATATGTATGGAAGTTTCGATCGATGACAGTTTGTGAAAATGGTGACACTATAAAGCAAGCTACCCAAAACGATAGACGCTTAACATCGATTGGCGGCTTTCTAAGAAAATCATCTTTGGATGAACTACCACAATTCATTAACGTATTACAAGGCACCATGTCTGTAGTAGGCCCCAGACCCCATGCTATTGCCCATAATGAGTTTTATCGAAAGCAAATACGGGGTTATATGTTAAGACACAAAGTTAAACCTGGCATCACTGGACATGCACAAATAAATGGTTACCGTGGTGAAACCGATACGCTCGATAAAATGGAAGCTAGAATCAATTATGATTTAGAATACATCAAAAAATGGTCTTTGTGGTTGGACATAAAAATAGTGTTTCTTACTATTTTTAAAGGCTTTTATAGCAAACAAGCTTATTAATAAAACTAATGTTCAAATCAATTATCGCCTCAAAATACACTATTGTACTAAGCATACTCATTTTAAGCTTAATGACAGCATTGCTTGTAGAATCTTCTCAACCGCCACTCCCCTTACTAGGTAAAGTTAATAACTTGGACAAGGTTGCCCATTTTTCAGCATTTAGCTGCTTGAGTTTATTAATCTGTGCACTCTTCTTAAAGGTATCAAGTAAAGAAAAAATACCCTTATTTTCTGCACCACTCATTATTACAACGATATTTGGCATTATCGACGAAAGCTTTCAGACTGTCATTCCATCACGCTCTTCGTCGCTATATGATTTATTAGCCGACGTATTAGGAGCTATTTTTGCAATTTTAATAGCGAATCAAATTAACAGATACATAAGAAAAAAGTCAGTAACGATGTCCGATTAACCACTTAAACCAACCTTTTGATATAGAACGCTTAACTCTTCTAATCGCTCTGGTGTGCCAATATCCATCCAAAAACCAGTATGTTTTTGGCCCGTTACTTGACCATCCAATATGGCTTGCCGCAATAATGCCCCCAATTTATAACTTCCTGGGATTATGTTAGCAAATAAAGCCGGATCATAAACCCCTATCCCACTAAACGTAAACAATTCATCAACATCAGCAAGCACTTGTCCATTAAGACTCAAACCAAAGTCTCCCGAAGCATGATGCTCAGGATTTGACACCATAACCAAATGCGCTAACCGCCTAGGCTGATTAATTAACTGTTCAAAAGGAAAGTCAGTAGCAATATCGCCATTCACCACCATAAATGGCTTTTCACCCAACAAGGGTAATGCCTTGATAATACCACCGGCCGTTTCTAAACCAAGCTCACCTTCTGGTGAATATTGAATAATTGCACCATAACGTTGACCGTCACCCAAATGTGCTTCAATCAGCGCTCCTAAATAAGCGTGATTAATCACAAGCTCTTTAAATCCACAAGCAACTAATCTTTCAATAGTATGTTCAATGATTGTTCTATCTACGACTTGCAAAAGTGGCTTTGGCGTAAAATCAGTTAAAGTCCGCATTCTTTCACCACGCCCAGCGGCTAATATCATCACCTTCATGATAAAAGATAACCTTCAAACCTAGGCAAAACCTGAGACTCTAAATAAGCGCCCCACTCCTCAATCTCAGCATAATTTGCACAAACATTCTTAATATAATTCAATGTGCGCGGTATATCTTGCAGATAACTAGACTTTCCATCTCTAAGGTGCAATCGAGCAAAAATACCTATCGCTTTTAAATGCCTCTGCATTCCCATCAAATCAAACCAACGCTTAAAATCATTCAAAGAACAATCAATTAGATCTGCCTTTATTAATCGTAGATAATAATCAGACATCCAATTTTCTATCATAGATTCTGACCAAGTAATATAACAATCCTTTAATAGTGATACCACATCATAAGTGATTGGCCCCAGAACTGCATCTTGAAAATCTATAACACCTACTGAATTTAAACCTAGATACATCAAATTCCTAGAATGATAATCACGATGCACACAAACAACAGGTTGCTCAAGAGCTGACGTTACAAGTATTCTACGAACTTTATCCCATAATAAAATCGGCACATCTAAGTCTAATAAACCATTCAAAAACCACTCTTGAAATAAAAGTAATTCTCTCTGAAAAAAAGCCTCGTCATAGCTAGGTAAATCGATCAATGAAATATCAATCTGTGATTGTATTTTATAAAGCTCATCACAGGCGATTTGATACAAACCCGCTACTGTCTGAGTATTTAACTTATCTAACAAACATTCTGAACCAAAATCCTCAAGTAATAAAAAACCATCTTCCCTGTTCTGCTGATAAATGTTTGGAACATTAATATCATACGCCGAAAAAAACTTTGCGACCTTAAGGAATTGCGCAATATTCTCCTTTTCAGGAGGGGCATCCATCACTATATACGAACATTGCTCAGATATAATTCTAAAGTAACGTCGAAAACTTGCGTCACTAGACGCTATTTCACAAGAATTTATTATCATCAATAGATCATTTTCTAGCCAATCCATCATAGATATTATTCTTAAGTCTGTATTTATCATTTATGTAGTTCGATTATTGTTATAGCTAAGATAAATTAAGGTAAAATGGTATCCAAGCATTTTATTCGATTTAAGATCCATTACGCTACTAAACTTAATACTAGCCATGCTTCGCCGTTTATTTCTAGTTTTTTTACCATCACTGACTGCATCAAGTAGCTTTGCAAATAGTTCTGCTTGGAATTGCGAGCAGAATAAACAAACAAATGAATGGGTATGTGTGGGGGCAGATTCAGAGAAAATTGCACCTCAATCCACGACTCCTGCAAATGTGAACATAGCCCCCCCTGAAAAACCAATGGATGTAGAAGCAACGGAAGAACTAGCCCCCATTAAAGTTTCCGAAACTGTTAAAAACGAACAATCCACACTAGGAATTCTCCCACCTGCATTTAATACTGCCCAAGAACAAATCTTTAACGCCTTAACAGCCAAATTAGCTTACGACCCCTGGAGTAGTTGTGTAGATGGAAAGCGTCAAAAACAAAAGTTTACTCCTGCACTAGAGAAACGTGAATCTACTCCCATGGAAGTTAAATCAAATTTTGCTGAAGTATTTGACAAGGAAGTCGGCAACTATTCTGGTAATGTAGTTATGTCTCGAGGCGATCAAAATTCAACCTCAGCCAAAGCAAACTACAATAGCGCATCACAAGTGCTTGACCTACAAGATGACGTATATTACAGAGAAGAACAACTTGCCTTGCATAGTGAAACGGCAATGCTCAATTTATCTAATGGCCAAGCAAAAGTCAGAGATGCCCAATTTATCGATGCAGCAACCCCTTTAAGAGGCCGCGCTAAACTCATTTATAGAAAAAGTGAAACCTTATCAGAATATCAAGAGGGTGCTTATACTAGTTGCAAACCAGGCAATCAAGACTGGGTTATTCACTCAGAAAAATTAACCCTTGATAAATCAGAAAGTAGAGGCATAGTAAAAAACGCTTGGCTGGAATTTAAAGGTACCCCCATTTTTTATACACCTTATCTGTCATTCCCACTTGAACAGAAACGTACATCTGGTTTTTTAATGCCCAATTTTGGCAGTAATAAGTACAGTGGATTTCGTTTAGCAACCCCCTATTATTGGAATATCGCACCCAACTATGATGCCACAATTACTCCTAGAGAATTGGTAAATAGAGGCCCATTATTAGCTGGTAAATTTCGCTACCTGACAGAAAATTCAAATGGAAATGTTAGCTTAGAATATATGCCCTCAGATGCTAGACTAAATAACCAATCAAGATACCTTGCGGGTTTTAAAAATACCTCAATATTAACCCCTAATATTCGATCTAACCTTGACTTAAACTATGTTTCAGATCCGGCCTATTTTGCCCAATTGGGTAACGCTTTATCATTTTCAAACACTAACTATCTTAAAAGTTCTGCGGACATCGGCTATGTGAGAGAAGGCGTCAATTTTAATACGTCATTCGTCAATTATGAATCTATTAATACCACAGCAACAAATACTGTTTTACCTTATCGTGTATTACCGCGCATCAATTTAAACTTAGACCATAGTTTTAAATTTATGCCCTTAAAAACCACAATAGAAAATGAATATGCCTATTTTTCACAAACTAGCATAGTAAGTGGTCAACGCATTAATACTAAACCGTCCTTCAGTATTCCATTTGAATCGATTAACTCATACTCCTACTTAACCCCTAAATTTTCTGTTCAGCAAACCAATTACGACCTGACAAACATCTCATCGTCCCAAGCAAATAGTGGCATGACTAATTCTATGTCAAGAACTGTGCCCATATTTTCTACCAACTCGGGATTAAGTTTTGAAAAAAATATATCTTTAGGTGATTCGAATTATTTACATACCCTAGAACCCAAATTGTTTTATTTATATGTGCCTTATGTGAATCAGGAAAATTTACCTATATTTGATACAGCTCTCTATGACTTTCAATTCAGTTCATTATTTAGAGAAAACAGTTATAGTGGCTCTGACCGCATTCAAAATGCCAATCAAATTTCCACAGCCATTACCTCACGATTGATTGATGATAATAGTGGGTTGGAAAAATTAAAATTAGACATAGGTCAAATTACTTATTTCGAAAATCGAAAAGTGTCAGCCACATTACTTCAACCAAACAACACTTATTTACCATTAGGTCAAAGCACGGGGCACTATTCAAATATAGTAACCGAACTATCCAGCCAGTTTACTCGACAATTATCGGGTATCTCAGGTTTGCAATGGAGCCCACAATATAATCAGGTGCAACGAATTAATGCGGCTATTCATTATAGATCCCCAGCCAATGAAATCATTAATGTTGGCTATATATACCGAAAAAACCCACTCTATCCAAACCAGAGTTACGACATTACCCAAACCGACAACTCATTCCGTTATCCTGTTTATGATAACTGGTCAGTCATAGGCCGCTGGCAATACTCGCTTTTATACAATAAAACTCAAGATGCTTTATTAGGTATCGAAAAAGAAAACTGTTGTTGGAAAGCACGTATTGTCCTTAGACAATATACGAATAACCTTCAATCAGGTAATGGACTTGTAACACCTAACTCATATGCTGGTACCTATCAAAATGGTGTCTTTTTTGAATTCGAATTAAAGGGATTAGGCGCGCTTGGTGACGATATGGATGCTTTCTTACAAAAAGAAATTTATGGATTTCAAGGATCACAAAAAAATGACTAAACAAGTATTAAAAACAAGCCGTGCTTTAATGCTCTTAAGCTTGCTGTTAACTTACAACTATCCAGTATTTTCTGAATCACTTGGTAAAATTGCTGCTGTTGTAGAAGATGATGTTATTCTTCAGCAAGAACTTGATAAAGAAGTTGGCGTTATTGCCCAAAGGATACGCAGTAGCAACAATACCCAAATGCCGCCTGAATCAGTTATTCGCAAACAGGTTCTAGAAAAAATGATCATCGATAAGCTGCAGCGTCAACTTGCAGAAAAGGCGGGCATCAGTGTCACTGAAGATATGCTTAATAGTTCAGCAGCCGATATTGCTCAACGCAACAACATGTCACTAGAAAATTTTAGGGAAGAACTACTAAAACAAGGAATTTCATATAAGCAATTTCTAGAAAACATGCGTAATGAAATTATTATTAACCAGTTACGAGGTAGAGAAATCGGTAGCCGTATTAAAGTAACGGATAAGGAAATTGATCATTTCTTAGAAACCCAAGAAAACATTGGATCAGACTCCATTCAGTATCATTTAGGACATATACTTATTGCAGTACGAGAGGGAGCATCATCAGCAGAAATTCAAAAAGCCGAAAATAAAGCCGAAAAAATCGTATCGCTTCTAAAAAGAGGACAAGATTTTTCCCAATTAGCGATGAGTGAATCAGAAGATGATAACGCCCTAAAAGGTGGTGATCTTGGCTGGCGTAACGCAAATGACATACCCACACTTTTTACTGATAAAGTAAACAATATGCACAAAGGTGAAGTATCTGAACCTATTCGTAGCCCTAGCGGTTTTCATATTATAAAAATGTTAGACATTAAGGGCGGCTTAGATGATCACACAATTACAAAATCTAAAGTCCGACATATTTTAATTAAAACGAATGAGTTGATCGATGATGATGAGGCAAAGAAGCGTTTGCTTGAAATAAAAGACAGAGTACTTCATGGTGAAGATTTTGCAGCTCTAGCAAGAACCCATTCTGATGATAAAGGATCGGCAATAAAGGGAGGTTCTCTAGATTGGGTTAACCCTGGTGATTTAGTTAGACCTTTTGAAGATGCAATGGAAAAATTAAGTATTAACCAAATAAGTGAACCAATACAAACACAATTCGGCTGGCACTTAATTCAAGTATTAGATAGACAAAATAAAGATAACAGTGTTGAGCATAAAAGAAACCAAGTAAGAGAAATTATTCGCAAGCGTAAAATTGAAGAAGAAACTGAGCTTTGGATGCGTAGGCTTCGGGACGAAGCTTACGTTGAAATCTACCCTTAAAATTATAAAGACTGACCTTTAATTTAGACCATGAGTCTTATAACAAATAAAGACGTAAAATTAATTACCCAACTTCAAGGTGTACTAAATACCCAAAATTTAGAACAACTCAGTGAGTATATTTCTAATCTTACAGCCGAACTCGGCACTGACTCTACTACCTTTGCAGCCGCGTTATTACATTTACTGCAGGAAACCAAAAAATCAAACCAAAACTCGACCAAAAACAAAACGCCTAAAACTCAAACAAGCCCTAATGCGAGTCCTTTATTAATAAAAATGGTTCGTTACCGATTAAACATTGGTTCAGATCATTCTATTAATGCAGAACAAATCAAAGAAACTCTAATTGAGGAATCTGGGGTAGATAAAAAAAATATTACTAATATTAATATTCAGCGCACTTATACGCTAATTGAACTCCCTGATGAGATGCCAACTGATATTTTTCAACATTTAAAATCTGTAGAAATTAATCAATTAAAGCTTGATATTAAACGCGTAAAACCTCGTAATAATAAAAAACGCGGTAATAATCATTTTAGACGCAACCGCAGAACCGACAATACGTCTGAACCTAATAAATCAACCCTTCAACAATAAGAGGCAAATAGGCATGACAACTAGCAGCATTTCTTCTCCCTTGTTAGGTTGGCGCGAATGGGTCGGGTTACCAGATCTAAACATTAAAAAATTAAAAGCCAAGGTGGATACAGGCGCCAGAACCTCTGCCCTACATGCTTTTGCGCTAGATCCCTATAAAAAAGCTGGCCAAGACTGGATTATGTTTGCTATACACCCAGAACAAAACAACACAGATATTATTATTGAATGTCACGCACCCATCAAAGATAAACGCATTGTTTCTGACTCTGGCGGACACAAGCAGCGCCGCTATGTAATTGAAACTAAACTTATATTAGGCCAAACCCCTATTACTGCTGAACTGACTTTAACGAATAGAGATAGCATGGTGTTTAGAATGCTACTAGGACGCACGGCAATCAATAATCAATACTTAGTTGCCCCAAGCGAATCCTATATACAGGGTGAACCCAACATCCTTAATTAACATAAACTCAGAGCTTTTAAAACGTTCAACATCATCTTTACTGTTGATATATCAACACAAAACAAGCAAAACATGTTGGAATATCAACACAAAAAACCCATTCATCAACAACTCATCAGCATTTTTATAGCAATTAAACTGGCATACAAAATGCTATGACTTAGATAGGAAAGATTTTATTATTCACCTTCCAAAATCAATATAATATACAACGATAGCACAAACTAATAACTGTTTTTTTTAATTGTCATTAACCTAAAAAACCTAAAATATTCGGTCATCAAACTGTAATTTTTAAAGGGTCAATTTATGTTACGGTAATCAATAATTACAATAATAATTCAACAACAAACTCACACCTTTTTAATTTAACCCTAACGGATACAGATTATGAAAATAAAACAATTGCTTACTATACCCCTCTTTGGCCTCACTTTAACAAATGCAGCCTTCGCAGGCTTAACCCCTATTTTATCAAGCATTAATTCAGATAATAATGCTAATAGCGCAAACTTTTCCAAACCCATAGCAATAGATTACAGCTTTAACAATAGAGGTCTAGATGTATCTGTCGCAACTAAAACAGGTGGCGGTTACATTCTTACAGCAACAAGCGCAGGCAATATTAACTTTTATCAAAATTCATCTAATGTTTCAACCATGGGAAGTGGAAAGGGCTATACATTAACCGCCAACTTTGACAAAAACAGTAATTTTATCACCACAGGTAGTTCTTTAACCATCGTAGGTACGCTTAATAGCACACTGGGTGGAACCGGAACCGCACAAAAAAGCACAAATTTATTTTCAGCCAATTTAACTGATTTTGGAACTGATGCCAGCACCGCCGCAATAGCCTTTAAAACCAAGTTTAACCCTTCATGGTCTAACCAAATAAAATTCACCGGTGGTTCAACAGGTGAATCGGTTTATCTTTTTGACCAAGTCGGCTTAAACAATGGCGGTCATGGTCGCTTAAGTAGTTTAATTGCTGCTTTAAATGCACATAACTTGGGCAGCATTGGTAATCAACATTTTGTTGGAATTGAATCAATCGCTTCAGTACCATTACCACTCCCTGTTTTATTATTTGGCTCTGGCTTAACGGCCTTAATTGGCCTAAGACGTAAACGTCTTAACGCAACTAAATCAATTTAAGCAATAATTTAATAGGAATTTATTTATGACAAGCACAACAATAACTGGTTTAGCGCCTGGACAAACATTAACACCACCTAATATCAATATACCTTACATCGTTAATGGGCTTTCAACTAACGATACTATTGATTTTTCTACTAGTAATGCAGACAATGATTTTGTCGGTGGAAAGGGTAATGACTACATCACCGGCGGAAAAGGTAACGACGTATTAGATGGTGGCTATGGAAATGACACATTAATTGGTGGTAATGGTGACGACACCCTATTAGGAAAAGAAGGTAAAGATTCACTCAATGGCGGATCTGGTAACGACAACCTAGATGGTGGTATTGGCAATGATACGTTAACAGGAGGAACGGGAAGTGATATATTTTCTATTTATTCTGGAATAGATACCATTACTGACCTAGGCAACGGTGCAGATATATTATCGGTAGGCCCAAACACAGTAGCAAATGCAACACTATTCTCGGCATGGACTGCAAACAGCCAAACTAGCAATAATGGCACTGTAAAGCTAATATCTAATGGCTTTTCAGTTAACGTTGCATTAACAACCGGGAATAATGGATTTACAATTACTAATACAGGATCATCAACCACTTTAATAGGATCTACTAATGCAGACGAACTTATTGGTGGTGCTGGCAATGACACTTTAAATGGTGGCGGTGGTATTGATACATTAAAGGGTGGCTTAGGTGATGATACTTATATCGTTGACTCGACCACTGACAAAATTACGGAAACCGCTAAAGGAGGTATTGACACCATACTATCATCAGTTAGTTATCAATTGGGTAGTTATTTAGAAAACCTAACGTTAACTGGAAATGCTAAAATCAACGCGACAGGTAATACACTAGACAATGTCCTAACAGGCAATGCAGCTAATAATAGTTTAAGCGGTGGTGCAGGTAATGATACTTTAAATGGTGGCGGTGGTACTGATACATTAATTGGTGGCGCGGGCGATGATACTTACATCATTGACTCAACCACTGACACAATCACAGAAGCATCTACGGCTGGATCAGGTAATGATACAGTTCTATCATCAGTTAGTTATACATTAGGTGCTAATTTAGAAAATCTAACCTTAACCGGCAATGCTAATATCAACGCGACTGGAAACTCTCTTAATAATATCCTAACTGGCAATTCAGGAGACAACACTTTAAATGGTGGCGGTGGTTTTGATACCTTAATTGGCGGCTTAGGTAATGATACTTATATCGTGGACTCGACTACTGATACAATCACTGAATCATCTTCGAATGGTTCAGGTACTGATACCGTTCTATCATCAGTCAGTTTTTCATTAGGTGCTAATATAGAAAACCTAACATTAACCGGCAATGCTAATATTAACGCAACAGGTAATACATTTAATAATGTCCTAACTGGCAATTCTGGCAACAATTCTCTAAGCGGTGGAGTGGGTAATGATACTTTGAATGGTAGCGGAGGTATTGATACATTAATTGGCGGCTTAGGCAATGATACTTACATTGTTGACTCAACCACTGACACCATTACTGAAGCATCTACAATTGGATCAGGTACTGATACAGTTATATCTTCGGTTAGTTATAATTTAGGTGCTAATTTAGAAAACTTAACCTTAACGGGTACTTCTAAAATTAACGCAACTGGAAACTCCCTTAATAATATTCTAACAGGCAATTCAAGCAATAATTCTCTAAGCGGCGGAACTGGAAATGATACTTTAATAAGTAGTGGTGGAAATGATACTCTATCAGGTGGCGCAGGAAATGACACATTCATTTATAACGTCACACCTACTACCAACAATAAAGTAACTATTACTGACTTTGTTCGTGGTGCAGATAAGCTACAATTTAGTTTAGCAGCTTTAAATAAGCTAGGCACTCTAGGCGCGTTTACAAACACAGACCAACGCTTTTATTCAAGCACAACTGGTACTGCACACGACGCGACAGATCGATTAATTTACAATACAAAAACAGGGGATCTGTCCTATGACGCTGACGGAAATGGGGTAATAAAACCTATTGTGATTGAAACATTAGGTGTCTCTTCACACCCGGCTTTATCAGCAGCTGATATTTCTATCATTGCATAAAAATATCCTCATAAATGGCTTAAATTTTATTTAAGCCATTCAACAAAAAAGGGAGGCTAATGCCTCCCTTTTTTTAGGGTCTAAAATCTTACGTCCTACAACTACAACAACACTCTTTCAATACCCCCTTTAGAGGCATTTTTAATATAATTCTTTAGCCAATCTTTACCTAGAACATGTCTTGCAATTTCTACCACGATATAATCAACTTCTAATTGCTCAACATCATTTTCGAAACGTTTTAATCCTTGCACACACGAAGGACATGAAGTCAGCATTTTTACTGGACCGTCATAACCCTCGGCTTTCATTTTACTGGTATTTTTTTGCAATTCAGTGGCTTTACTAAAACGCACTTGCGTTGAGATGTCAGGTCTAGCCACTGCCAAAGTCCCCGACTCCCCACAACAACGTTCAGATTTACCCACAGTTGAACCCATTAAACCATTCACCGTTTTCATAGCATCTTGTTGTTTTAAAGGACTATGACAGGGATCATGATATAGATACTGCGTACCATTTACACCCTCCAATTTAACACCCTTCTCTAACAGATATTCATGAATATCAATCATACGACAACCTGGAAAGATCTTTTCAAACTCATAATCAAGTAATTGATCTAAACACGTCCCACAACTCACTACAACTGTTTTAATATCTAAATAATTTAACGTATTAGCAACTCGATGAAATAAGACTCTATTATCCGTGGTAATCTTTTGCGCCTTATCAAACTGCCCAGCCGCACGTTGCGGATAACCACAACATAAATAACCCGGCGGCAATACGGTTTGCACGCCTATTTCATACAACATTGCTTGGGTCGCTAAACCGACTTGCGAAAACAACCGCTCAGAACCGCAACCCGGAAAATAAAACACCGCTTCAGAATCTGCACGAGTTTTCGTAACATCACGAATGATAGGCACAATCTCATCACTCTCGACACCCAACAGAGCCCTAGCCGTTTTAGACGGCACATTATCTGGCATTTTACGATTAGTAAAATGTAAAACAAACTCCTGCATCGTTGGCTTACCTGTTGATGCGGGTGGCTGCGCTAACTGTGCCTTACCCCATGGTTTTAGGAAAAAGTTGCCTATCCGTTGTCCTTTATAAGCCCATTCAATCAAAACCTTACGCATTAACTTAATGCTATTAGGGCTACTGGTTGATAAAAATGCTATCGCCGCTGTTTTAACCGGATTAAAACTTTGCTTACCCATCTTGCGCAATAAATTACGCATATTCATGGATACATCACCAAAATCAATATCAACAGGGCAAGGATTAAAGCACTTATGACACACCGTACAGTGATCGCCTACATCCTCAAACTCTTCCCAATGGTTTATCGAAATACCCCGACGGGTTTGTTCTTCATATAAGAACGCTTCAATTAATAAGGAAGTAGCCAGAATTTTATTCCGTGGCGAATATAATAAATTAGCCCGTGGCACATGAGTCGCGCACACTGGTTTACATTTACCACAACGCAAACAATCTTTAATAGAATCAGAAATAGCCCCAATATCACTTTGCTGCATGATAAGTGACTCATAGCCCATTAAGCTAAACGAAGTCGTATAAGCCGCGTGCATATCAGCACCCGGCATTAACTTTCCGCGATTAAAATGTCCCTCTGGATCAACTTGAGCTTTATAAGCATGAAAACTGGCTAATTCTTGATCGCTCAAAAACTCATACTTGGTAATACCAATACCATGTTCACCTGAAATAACGCCTTCTAACGATCTGGCTAACACCATAATACGTGCAACTGCCGCATTAGCTTCTTGCAGCATTTCATAATTGTCAGAGTTAACGGGCAAATTGGTATGTACGTTGCCATCACCCGCATGCATGTGTAATGCAACAAAAACTCGGCCACGTAACACTTCTTTATGAATAGCATTAACCTGCTTAATAACAAGCCGGAAATTATCACCTACAAAAATAGCCTTAATACGCGGCAATAATTCCAACTTCCAAGACACACGTAGAGAATGATCTTGTAAACGATGAAATAAAGATGGTTGTTCGGCACGATTAGTTAACTCAGTAACACTAATTTCGTATTCATTAAAATAGCCTTCAGCCTCAGATAACGGTAAATCCAGATTATCGTACAACCATTGCCAGCGTTGACGCACTTGTGCAATAAACGCTAAAGCCTGTTCCCGCCTATCACCTATTAACTCATTGGCATCGACGCTATTTTCATAAAATCGTAACGGCAACTCGCCTTTAACAAACTCAAGCAAAGCATCACACAAACGCAATTTATTGCGTAACGATAATTCGATATTGATACGCTCAATACCGTCACAATAATCCCCCATGCGTGGCAACGGGATTACAACATCTTCATTAATCTTAAAAGCATTGGTATGTTTAGCAATCGCCGCTGTTCGCGCTCTATCTAACCAAAAAGTTTTACGCGTTTCAGGACTAACTGCAATAAAACCCTCTGCATTTCGAGCATTACATAAGCGCACGACTTCTGAAGCCGCTAGAGCCACTTGCTTTTCATTATCGCCAACAATGTCACCAATCAACACCATTTTGGGCAAACCATGATTTTTAGCCTTACTTGCGTAACCGACCGCTTTAACGTAACGCTCATCTAAATGCTCAAGACCCGCTAACATCACACGTGCTTCACCTACTTTTGGTAAAGCGGCTAAATAATCCCTAATCTCCACAATAGCTGGAACGGCCTCTCTAACCTGTCCATAAAACTCTACACAAAAAGTTCGCACAGCAGGAGGCATTTGATGCAAAATCCATTTTGCCGAAGTGATAATCCCGTCACAACCTTCTTTTTGAATGCCGGGTAAACCACCTAAAAACTTATCCGTTACATCTTTACCCAGTTCACCCTTACGGAAATTAGCCCCGGGAATCACCAACTCTTCTGAACCTAATAGTTTTGTACCGTCTAGACCATATCGATTTAATTGAAAACGGACTTGCTCTTGATCATGAATCTTACCCAGATTATGGTTCAATCTAACGACTTCTAACCAATAACCATCCGGCATCACCATACGCCAAGACGCTAAATTATCTAAAGCCGTACCCCACAATACGGCTTTTTTACCACCCGCATTCATAGCGATATTACCGCCGATACAAGAAGCATCGGCCGAAGTTGGATCACACGCAAACACTAAACCAGCAGCGTCCGCGACATCCATCACTCGACGTGTAACCACACCCGCACCGGTAAAAATAGTTGCATAAGTTTGCTCAACTTCTGGCAACACTGTGGCTGGTTCAATAGAACCAATATCAATTAATTTTTCAGTGTTAATCACTGCAGAATTAAGTGTTAAAGGCACTGCGCCTCCGGTATAACCCGTGCCGCCACCTCTAGGAATAATAGTCAGCCCCAATTTAATACAATCTCGGACCAAATGCCCAATCTCGTCTTCTGTAGAGGGATATAACACCACAAATGGATATTCCACCCGCCAATCTGTCGCATCGGTTACATGTGAGACACGCGCAAAACCATCAAAACAAATATTATCTTTGCGCGTATGTTTAGATAGTAAGGCTTTAGTCTTACGCCTAAGATCATAAGTATGTTTAAAATGCGCTTCAAAATCGTTAATAGCTTTTTCAGCCGCTTTAATTAAATGTTCCACCCGTTGCGCTTTTTCTGGATGAATCGTGTCGTCTGCGGCATCTTTTTTATGTAGTTGCTTAATCCGATGACGTAAAGCCTCTAATAACGCTTTACGACGCTTAGGGTTTTCCAATAAATCATCTTCGAGATACGGGTTACGTTGTACTGCCCAAATATCACCCAATACTTCAAACAACATTCTGGCGGAACGCCCTGTAACGCGTTGTTCACGTAGTAATTCTAAAATTTGCCAACTATCTTCGCCCAATAAGCGAATAACGATTTCTCGGTCAGAAAAAGAAGTGTAGTTATAAGGAATTTCACGTAACCGTACTGGAGACGCATCAGAAAAATGAAGGGGATCAATTGAATGCACGGATAATCTGCTTAGCCTATTAATTATGTTACTGTTATTGTAACATCCAGCAACACCCTCGAAAATATCTAAACGAGTAAGGTTTTAACTTATTGAACATCATTACAATACGATTCAAAAGCTTCCGGACTATTCGCCAAGCCTTTTTCAGCGGCTAACTCCCATGATCGTACACATTGTTTTTGATGATCACACCATTGATAACCCGCCGATCCAATACAGCCATGACTATCTCTATCACTTCCTACCAATTTGGTTTCTGAAGTATTTAAAGATCTGCAAGAGGCAAGTAAAATAAGACTAAATACAATAATAACCCGAGCAAATAATGACAATTTTTTCATACCTAAACGCAAATCAATTATTTTAAAAAAATCCAATTGTGATTGGAATCAAGAATAAGAATGCTACATTATATTAATAATGCAAAAATCTAAAGCTTTTCACAAACTAACTTGCTTAACCCGAAACAATTAAACGCCCCCTCTATACATCCCTATGAAATTTATTCACACCTCTGATTGGCATATTGGTCGCCTGTTTCACAACGTATCTTTATTAGATGATCAACGCCATGTGCTTGCACAAATTGTGGCGCATATTAAAAACGAGGCCGTTGATGCGGTGATTATTGCCGGCGATATTTATGATCGCTCTGTGCCTCCTGCAGCAGCTGTGAGTCTTTTAGATGAGGTGTTAAATACGATCTGTACCGATTTAGGCGTACCTGTTCTCTTAATTCCAGGCAATCATGATGGCGCAGAACGCATACGCTTTGGGTCAAAACAACTTAGCCAAGCGGGTCTGCATATACTCGGTGACTTAAATCAAATTACTCAGCCAGTCACTCTTACTAAAGATGGTTGCGAAACTTCGTTTTACGGTATTCCGTATAACGATCCTGAGTCGGTGCGTAATCATTTTTCTGCTGAAGTCTCTAGCCATGATGAGGCCCATCAGTTTTTAATCGAACAGATTAACGCGGTTAAAACGACTGACAGTCTAAATGTATTAATCAGTCATTGTTTTATTGACGGTGCTGAAGCGTCAGAGTCTGAAAGACCGTTATCGATTGGCGGTGCAGATCGGGTCAGTGTAGATCCGTTTAAAACCTTTGATTATGTAGCATTAGGGCATTTACATAACCCTCAACATAAGAGTGAAACGCATATTCGCTATTCAGGCTCTATCTTAAAGTATAGTTTTTCTGAACAACACCACCAAAAAGGCGTCACCCTAGTAGAAATGAATCCATCAGGATTGCAAAAGATCACCCATTTACCGTTAACACCACTACGCGACATGCGAACCTTAGAAGGCGACTTAGAAACCTTGCTTAAAAATGGGGCGACTGACCCTCATAATCAAGATTATTTATTAATCCGCTTAACCGATCAAACCGCCCTGCTTGAACCGATGAGTAAATTAAGACAAGTCTACGAAAATGTCCTGCATATTGAGAAAACCTGGCTACAAGATTCTGGGACTCTGCAAGTAAATCGTGACAAATTAAAACGGGGTGAGCTGGAAATGTTTCAAGACTTCTATAAACAAGTGTCGGGTAATGATTTAACGGCTGACCAACAAGCTGCCATTCAACAGATTATTACGAATACCGTTAACTCTCAAGAAGGTGGTCTAGCATGAAACCGTTAAAATTAGTGTTACAAGCCTTTGGCCCTTTTGCTAAAAAAGAATTTATTGATTTTAGTAGCTTGGGGACTAATCCTTTGTTTTTAATTAATGGCCCAACCGGTGCAGGTAAAAGCTCAATTTTAGATGCCATTTGTTTTGCTTTATACGGCCAAACCACAGGTGCAGAACGAGAAGGTGCACAAATGCGCTGTGATAATGCTTCGGAAAGCTTGCTCACTGAAGTGATATTAGACTTTAGTTTGAGCAATAAGCATTATCGTATACGACGCATTCCAGCCCAAGAGCGACCAAGAGCACGCGGAGAAGGGACAACGACTCAAACACCTGAAGCTCAACTTTGGCTGCTGGATGGTTCTGCTGAAGGTGAACTATTGGTGGCTAAAAAAGTGAATGATGCAACCGCAAAGATCACTGAATTATTAGGTCTAAGTGTTGAACAATTTAGACAAGTGATCGTGTTACCTCAAGGTAAATTTCGGGACTTATTGATGGCTAACTCTAGAGATCGTGAGGAAATCTTTAGTAAGTTGTTTCAAACGCATATCTATAAGCGTATTGAAAACCAGTTAAAAACCCAATCAGTCGAGATTAAAAAAGCAGTGACAGCCTGTAACGAACGCACTATAGGTATCCTCAATACCGCTACGGTCAATTCTGAAATGGATCTGGATGAAGAAGTGTTACAACTGGCACCACAATTAACACTGGCAACCGCTGTTAAAACTAAAGCCCAACAGGCACAAACTCAAGCCGTTTTAGCAAAACAACAGGCTGAAGCATTAGCACTGCGTTTTACTGAGTTAGCTAAGAAAGAAACTGATTTACAGGCTAAACAAGCTTTAGCACCCAATATATTAAGTGAACAACAGCGTTTAAATAACGCGGTTCTAGCTGAAAGAATACAACCGCTTTATAACACTTATATTGAGAAGTCCTCTGCGTTAAACCGCTTAACCATTGAAATAGCGAAAGCGGTTACAGCGATTGAGACAGCCACTCAATACAAAGTGATGGCTGAGGGTACACTTAATACAGCCAAAGCAGAGGCATTAAAAATCAATAACCTAAATACTCAGCAATTTAAGTTGAGTCAGTTTAAAACTCAAGTCACCCAACTTCAGGAAGCGCGTTTAACATTTAATGCTCAGCAAACAAAAGCCCAAGCAAGTCAGGAGAAATGGGAAACGACTTTAAATCAACAAGACTTGATAAAAACAGACCTTTTAGAAAAAGAAGCTGTATTGGTTGAGTTTAATGAAGTCTTAAAAGCTTTAGCACCCCAACAAGTTGCGTTAGCTGAGCAACGGGGGAACCTTGAAAATCGAACCCGTTTAGAGAATCTACGCACTGAACGGGTTGGTTTAGAAAAACAAGTGACTAAATTTTCAGTTAATTTTAATAAACTTCAGACCCAATTTCACAAACTTCAATTACACAAGACTCAAACAGAACTTGCTTGGCACACTGGGCAAGCGGCTTCGTTAGCGGCTCAACTTAAGATAGATGAACCGTGTTTGGTGTGTGGGAGTATAGACCACCCTAACCCAGCTAAACCGTCCGATAATACCGAATTGGTGACCAAAGAGCAGTTAGAGAAAGCCCGTATAGCAGAAGATAACGCCCGTACCACCTTGCAAGTCGCTGAAGCGGATTTAAATACTGCTAAGCTTGATCTGCAGGCGAAGCAACGACACATTAATGAACTAGAAGAGACTTTAGAAGCACTAGCTCAGCAAAGTTTAGTGCTGATAACTGAAAACTTTCTAGCGATTGAAGCAGAAGTTAAACGCTTATTGCAGGTGCAAAAAAATCAGGAAGCACTTTTGATTAAGATAGCTGATATTAAAAAGACGTTAGTGACGCTTGCTGGTCAAATCACTGAATTACAAACAATGGCAGATACAGATAAAGTCGCGTTAATTCAAACGAAAGCGGCTGTGACGCAATTAGAAGCCTTAGTCCCTGAAGCGTATCGTGATGCGAATACTTTAACTAAAGAATTATCGGGTATTGAAGCGAGTATTAAACAATTAAACCTTGCTCTAACTCAAGCTCAGGAACAATTTGATGCTAAGAACTTAGACTTAAAAGACAAAACAGCTACCCATACGCAATTACAAGTGCAAGATCAGGCGTTACAACTTGAAAATACTAAAGCTACGCAAGACTGGAATGACGCTTTAAGTCAGAGTTGTTTTGGGGAGGTGACGGCATTTAAAGCAGCCTTATTAACTGCCGTTGAGCAAGACGCGATTAAAAAAGTCATCGAGACGTTTAATACTGAATTAACGGGATTAGAAAGTATAGTGACGCAACTTAAAGAAGAACTTGCCACCCACACTTTACCTGATTTAACGCAAGTAGCGCAGGTGTTAACTGCTAAAACGACCGAATTTACGATAGCGGATACTGCATGGCGAGTATTAGAAGAACGCAATAATTTATTAAGTAAGATTAAACAGCAACTAACCGAGCTTAAAGCGCAAACTGTGAATCTTCATGCGGAATATGCCATCATAGGTACTCTAAGTGATGTCGCCAATGGTGTTTCTGGTAAACGGATCAGTCTGCAACGATTTGTATTAAGTGTGCTGCTAGATGATGTGTTAATTCAAGCATCACAACGCCTTACTTTAATGAGTAAAGGGCGTTATCGTTTGTTAAGAAGACAAGATGCTATAGGCGGCAATGCGGCGGCAGGTCTGGATTTGGAAGTAGAAGACAGTTACACCGACAAAACTCGCCCAGTGGCAACGCTTTCGGGTGGTGAATCTTTTATGGCTGCATTATCTTTAGCCTTGGGATTATCAGATGTCGTGCAGTCTTATGCTGGGGGCATTAAATTAGATACTTTATTTATAGATGAAGGTTTCGGTAGTTTAGATTCTGAATCATTAGATTTAGCGATTAAAACTTTAATCGACTTACAAGCTACCGGTCGCATGATAGGCATTATTTCTCATGTCAGCGAATTAAAAGAACAAATGACCCAGCGAATTGATGTTAAAAGCACTAGAGACGGTAGCTCCATATCAACTGTTACAAATTTTTTAAATAAAAATTAATCAGCAACAAAAAATTGATTTTTTAAAACATCCGATTAAATTGAAGCATTATCTTAATTTCAATTAAATGGTGAATATTATGTCAACACATTCTGATTACAACAATGGCAATCCAGTCCCACCACAAAGCTTAGAAGAAACTTTAGAGGCTTCGACAAACCCCTTTAAAACCCTCATTATCGGTTTGTTTTTCTTGGGGACTATTTTAGCGATTTTTGCCTTATTACCCATGTTCTTTACTTATTTATCAGAAGGTGATGTCCGCGCACCTTCAGAATTGCACCCAACTGATAGTGCCATTAAATTAAGCTTGAAAAGTTCAGGCTATAGCGAACACGCACCGATCGTTTTTGAAAAACAAACCGTTCCACCTAGAAAACACTATAACAACGTTCCTATGGAATAAGCCAATTGATCGCTAGATAGTAAATCGGCAGAAAGAAAAGTTAAGGGTTAAAGCTCATAATACAAAGCTTATTAGCTAAGTGCTTTAACCCTATCTCTGCCGAAACGGTTATTTTAATACCTAATGCCTCAGTTGAAGATATTGATCGCTGGGTTGATCAGATGTTCAATGCCAAACAACTCTCTGATATTTTTAACGATTAATTAACAAGTGATACTATTTAACAATCAACCACCTTAAAAAAGCGCCCAGCCTCCAATCCGTTTATAAAACTCTTTAACGACCGAACAACAAATATCTATACAGTTCAGCTTAAAAGCTTATAATCCAAGTCATGAAAAAACCTCATGATAGTAGTTATAAGTTTTTGTTTTCTAATCCAGAATTG
>CAIQNQ010000257.1 GCA_903873165.1 uncultured Methylococcaceae bacterium
TCTTTTGGTGTTTTTTAGTGGAGGTTGTGGAGGTTGTACGGTTGGCGCGGGCTGTAGCGGTTTTGTACTGGAGGTTTTAGTGGAGGTTGTGGAGGTTTTAGTGGTTTTTTGGCTGTTTTAGTGGAGGTAAAACGTAAATAAATGGGTTTTTAGGATTTTTTAAGGCTAAATTTAGCCCAAAAACACCCCAAAATAGCCTAAAAATTCAGGTTTTTTAACTGGTCGTTCCAGTCTTTTGTAATAGGTCGGTTCTGAATCACTTTTTTTTTATAATTATTCGCTATTTCTTGAAGCGTATTATTAGCAATATCACCGCCTTTATCTGAATCAAAAGCCGCTATAAGATCAATATTTTTAGTGATGGCAATCATTAACGCTTGTTGCATGATTTTTCTATTACTGTTCCCAGCAATTGAAATAGTAATCATGTCCTTGTGAAGCTGTCTAAAGCTTAAGGCATCAATGGCTGATTCCACCAAAGCCACACCAGCGGCTTGTTTTGCAGGCAAGATAAAACCCTGCTCAATGTTGCCGTAAAGACTGCGCCACTGTATAGAACCTGTTCCCCTAAGTTCTGCACCCGTTAAGCCATATCGAAAAACACAATTTTGTTTATGATCGGCATAAATTAGATTATTAGACACACACCAGCGCACTAGGTCGGCATTTAAGCCGCGTTTCACTGTGAGATAGTCCGTTACAGCATCAAGATGATTAGGGCATGGTCTAGGCGGTGTGGTGGCTCTTTTTTTAATCGTTTTTGGGGCTGATGACATAGGTTTACTTAAAACAGCGGACTCATTAGTCAAATAACAACATGCTTCAGAAAAGGATAGTTTATAAATATGTCGGATTAGATCAATAGCCCCACCACCGCCCACTCCGTTATGATGATCGAACCATTTAAAACCGCTAACCCGAACTCTAAAACCCTCGGCTTTAAATTGCGTGGCGTCTGCCTTATCAACATGCAAACCAGCATTAACACATAGGGCTGACAAGTTCATATTTCTTAAATTTTCTACAGTTTGCATTTAAAAAGCCTGCTGGGGTAAGAGAAAGAGTTGAAGCGCAAGCGATTTACCCGTCATTCCTGCGTTTCTTCAGGTCGTACACGCTTAAACAGTCGTTAACTGTCATGGTGAGTCCGTGCTTTATCTCTCCAGTGTTTTTATCTGCCCACTGGCTAGGCTTAATTGATCCGGTAACGCTTAAGGCATCCCCTTTTTTTAACTTAGCAATCTTTTCGGCTGAGTCATTAAAGGCAATACCCGACACTAATACAGGCTTATCCTCACCAATGTGAACCGATAAAATAAAATTACAGTAAGGGTTCTGGTTAGCAGACGTTTTAATAATAGTGTCTCTAAATAATTTGCCACTCATTAACGCTTCAATCATGGTTGCTCTCCCGTCTAAATTTAAATAACTTAACATTGCATAGCCCCTAGTGCTTTCTTTCCCCAGTAGGCTTTTATTCATCTTGTGGGTATAAAGATAACAATATAATTACCTCCAAACCTCCAGTACAACCTCCACTTAACCTCCAGTAGAAAAACGCTACAGACCGCTAAAACTGTACAACCTCCACAACCTCCACTAAAAAAACCAAAAAAACTTTTTTTGATTAAAAATAGCCCAAAAAATAGCCTGAAACTGTTCAGACTATTCTTTGCAGAGGATTGATTTAGTTATGTTATGGGTCTGTTCTTGGTTATCCAGTAAGCACGTTCATTATTTCTCACACATTTAAAGCCATGCTTCTCTAAAAATGTACGGGCTTCTCTTAAGTTTTGCTTAGTCACTTGGTTAATTCCACACTCCATGATTATTTCACTTGCGGTAAGAAACTTAAAAATATAATAAGGGTCATTACGCTTAACAGGCTCTTCCATATTGAATACCGACGCGATTAACTCACCTATTGGGCTTTCTTCAGAATGCTCTTTTTGTTGAATGGCTAGTAATGTATCCAGTTCTTTTGAACACCACCACTGATTACCGTTTAAATACAGCTCCCATACTTGCGCCCAAAGCTGTTGCATGTCTGTTACATTAGGCAAGCATTGGATGACGGGCAAGGTTAAAAAACGCCTTGATCCGGTATCATCGACTAAAAACACGGACGGATTGACCGACGCACCAAACGAGGTACGGCGTTTAAATTTGGAATCCACCCGCGCATAAGGTAAGCGGATGTTATCAAAGTCGTTTGATAAAAATGCCTTAAGCCGTGCTATGTCGGCCTTCCTAAACGTGGAGTCTATTTCCCCAAGCTCGACTAGCCATGCACTAATGCACCGCTTCACTGTATCTCGGTCGGCTGGGTCAAGGTGTGCACCGTCAACAATGTACTCTCGATAGTCAGACGGTAATAATGATTTAAACCATGTCGTCTTCATGGCTCCCTGTGCCCCCTGCAATACTAAAACAAGTTCAAACTTTGGTATAGCGTTGGCTATCGGTGATTTTCTGCCAGAATCAGCAGCCGCTACACATTGAACTAACCACGTTTTAACCGCTAACTCTCGATAGCGTAAATTAACGGTGTCAGACACTACCAAAGTGTTAATGAAGTCGGGTAAGCGGTCGATTCCATCCCACGGCTTGGACTGTATAAAGTCCAGAATAGGGTTAACAATAGCCTGTTCTAACAGTTTTGGGATAAGTTCACATGTTCTCGATGGCATATCGTTCAAGGCTAAAATGCTTTGAATCTGCGCATAGATGCTATTCTCTGAAAGGTCGTTAGGCTCTTGGCCGCTATCTGAATTGATAAATTTAATGGTCTGTTGCTTCAGTATCTCATCATACTGACATTGGATGCCGTATTGCTCGAACACATGGCACAGGTTCGGGATGGTAGCCTTTACACGTCCCTTTTCAGTCGTGTGAGGGAATGAACCGATAGATAGCTGTTCATTAACATGAACATGTTTCTTAGCTTGCTTCTTGCTCATACAGACACCGCCTTCAGTTTATGCTCGGTCTGTTCGGTAGACGTTATGGGCTGATCTGAAGACGTGACCTTGTGCAATTCTTTTGCAAAGTAACCAAGCAAAAGGGCTAGATTCCCTCGGTCGATATTATGTAAATCACTGCCCGGCGCTGCAAGATCTGCGACAACGGACAAACAGGCGTTTAATGTGGCGATTTGGTCTAGTTGTTCAAAAGTAAACGCTCTCATTGCTCGCCCCCGTTTTGGTGCTTTGCCTTAAGCTTGTCATGCTCTACCTTAAGCCTATCAAGTTTCTTAATGTTTTTTAGCAGGGCTTTTATGGATTTTTCTTTGGGGGTTAAGTCTTTTCTGTTCCCCATTAAGGCAACTGTTTTAATAATGTCTTCAATTTTTTCTGATTCAGTTTGCTCGGCATTTTGAGCGGGAATTGTTGGTGCGGTTTTAGTTTGTGTCATGGTGATTCCTTTGTAAAAGTGAATAACCACCGCCTATGATGCCAATCAATGGGGGTGGTGCATGTAGGATTGGCATACCAGCAAAGGAACTGGCGAACCTTTTTACGGGTTCTCCTACACGCCCCACCATAACAGAATATACAAGGTGTTTTAATCCCTGTGTTCTTGATAGGTATAAAAAAACCACGTTTAATAGTGGCTTTTTAAGCCCTTTGTTTGAGATGCCAATCCCAGCTTTCAAATGTGTTGAAAGCGCGTTAAGAATATAACTCGCGCTGCATAGCGTCAAGCGATATGGTAAAATATTTTTGTCGGTGTTCATGAGTAATTGTAAAAAGTAAGTGATAGTTATTAAATGCCTTTGTTAGTCTGGTTCACTAACAAGGGTTTTTTATTGTCCGGCGTTTGGTCAAACAAGGTTTCGGTAAATCCCTTTAAAAAACCGTTAATGAAGGGCTTTGAAAGAATGGAATTAACAGTATTCATAAGCTTGTACCTAATTCATCTTTAATATGGTGAACATAGCGCATTAACTGCCCATAACTTACACATTCGTGCTTTAAATTTACCCTTGCAAGTAGTTGTACATAAGTTTCTTTAGGGTACTTCTGTCTAAAGATAAACGCGGTTTGCATCCAAGGGTGTAGCGTGTAATCCTTAGATTTTTTAAGGGGTCTATCATGGCCTCTGGTTTGCCTGTTAATCTGCCACGTCATGATGGTGCTAGGTGTCAAAATAAAATCCCTCGGTTTCTCCCAAGCGTTTTGTATTGCATTCATCAGAACCTTGTTAAGAAGTCCTTTTTTAAATCTTAGGTTTAGAATTTCTAAAAATGATCTTAATGAGGTGGACTTGCTACGCTGTTCAATCTCATTAAGCAAGATGGCACGGGCGGCGGCTATGTCTTCACGGGTGCGCATTATGCCGCCCCCGCTATTTGGTCAAGTAAGGCGTGGATGTCTTGAACTCTCCACCCTACCGTCCGCTCCCCTAATTTATAAGGCTTTGGATACTTACCAGACTTCACTCCGTTTAAGAATGAAGATCGACTAATGGGTAATAGAGCGGGGATATTTTGTTTTTTGTCGCCAATAATGTTCCAGATTCTTAAAAATCCATCTGAAACTTGTTGGTTTTGGTTAGGTTTAAGGTTTTTAGTTTTTAGAGCGTTTTCTGCTTTAGTCATTGTTATTAGCCTGATTAAATTTAAATATATCAGGTTGCATATTATTCATATATTTTTAAGCCTAAATAGATGCAATGGTTATATCTATTAGTACTTTTAATGGTTACACCTATTAGATTAAAGGCGTGTCATTAAAGGGTTTAAATAGGTGTACCCATTAATCTAATAATTACCTTTTGCCGCCCATTCAGGCCGTATTATTGTTGCTCCATGCTTTGCGCATGACAATGAAAATCCATTTCCTTTAAGCCACTCTATAACCTGTATTTTTTTTGGGTGTGTACCTTTGTCTTCTGGATCTGCATTGCTCCAAAATTTAACAGCGGCTTCATTTAATGTTCGTAGGTTTTTTGATGTAAATTTATTTGGTGCATTTAGTGGGGCATTTTCATCATTATCATGCTCGGATTCTGATATAGGTTTATCTTGATTCTCTATAGGGTATTCATTATCAGCCTTGATATCAGTAAGAAGGTCGATAAAAAGATTTTCAGGATAGCCTTTTAAAATAGCAAATTCAGCAGTTTCTTTAAGTGTTAGTTGCCAATTTAAATCAGGGGGGGATTTTGCAAAACCTATTAAACCACCAGCATAAAAAAGTGGCGATTCATAAAGCTCTGTATAGGGTATGTGGGTTATTGGGTCTCTTGGATATATCTCTTTTTTAAGAGTCGCATCTAAAAACATACTAGGTAAATTACTAAGAAGCATTCTAGGATTATTTTCAACTCTATAACCGATTAATAAAGCTGCTTCAAAAAATGAAATATAGTCGTAATCTGTAATTTCTTTTATGACTTCAAAGTCGTATGGTTCAAAGAATAAATATCTTTCACCTGATTTAATTTTGTTAATGTTGTCCTTAGCTTGTTGTATCTTTTCTGGGTCTGAGTAGCATGTTGTCCATAATTCAGGAAAATACGCACTATCCAATTCTTCATATAATGTGCAATTTAATAATTGTGTATATAAGAATTTAAGTTCATTGAAGAATTTATTTACTAATGAACCATTATTTTTACCGTCTAAATGCTCTTTACAATAAATGTCTATCTCTGACATTAAATAAAGATACGCTTTAATAATTGAATTCTTATCCACTAAAACACTCCGTTCAAGGTGTAGACGTTCTGAAGGGAATAACCCAAAGCAGGGGAACGAGTCCTGTTTATCAGCCGCTAAGCCTATTGGGTTAAATTGGATTATATCAGGTGAACTACTTACCCAATCTTTTTAAACTCAAGTATTTTCGCCCCATTCTTAAGGCTGTCTAGGTAATCAGCCCATGATTGCATCATCTTGTGGCGTTCCTTTAAATGTGATGTTCTGTTATAGGCGCGTCCGTTGGCATCCCTAACAGCGTGGGCTAATTGATGCTCAATAAAATCGGGTCGAAAGCCTAATACCTCATCAAGTATGGTTCTAGCCATTGCCCTAAATCCGTGGGCTGTCATGATGTCTTTGCCATAGCCTAGACGCTTTAAAGCTGCATTAAGTGTATTTTCACTCATACATCTGTCACCGCGTGGCGTGCGTTCAGAAGAGAATATAAAACGCCCATGACCTGTAACGGGGTGCAATTCATTCAATATGGTAATAGCTTGGTTAGATAGTGGCACAATATGTTCGGTCTTTGTCTTGGTGACAAAATACCGCCATTCTTTGGCCTCAAAATCTATATGTTCCCATTCGGCGGCTCTTAATTCGCCGGGTCTTACAAATACCATAGGGGCAAGCTTTAGGGCACTGATTGCAGATAGTGAACCTTGATAAGAATCAATTGCCCTGAGTAGTTCAGCCACTTGTTTTGGGTCTGTAATGGCTGCGAAATGATCGCCTTTAGCGGGTGGCAATGCACCGCGTAAATCTGGAGTTATATCTCTATCAACTCGACTGGTTGCGACTGCATAACGGAATACTTGCCCACAAATTTGTAAGGTTCTGTGTGCTGTTTCAATTGTTCCTCTATCTTCTACCCGTCTTAAACAAGAAAGAATATCCATAGGTAAAATGTCAATGATTGGCTTGTTGCCTAGCCACGGGAAAACATTTTTTTCTAACATTCTTTTAGATCGGTTGTTTTTGTCGCCCCAATTATTAACATGTTTTGCGCCCCATTCCCTAGCGATAACCTCAAAGTTATTTAACGCGCTTTCTGATTTGGATGCCTTAATAGCTTTTTTATTTTCGTTGGGGTCTACGCCATCCATAATAAGTTTTCTGGCAGCTTCTCTTTTTTCCCTCGCTTCTTTTAAAGTTGTTTCTGGGTAAACACCTAGGGCTAAGGTTTTACGTTTACCTGCAAACCGATAATCAAGGCGAAAATACTTAGAACCGTTAGTATGAATATAGAGATACATCCCTTTTTCATCAGGTAGTTTGTAGGGCTTGTCAGCGCGTGGCTTTGCGGATTTTATTGCAGTATCTGATATAGACATTTGACGGTATAAGATTTACAGAAATTAAATATACCGTCATTTATACTGTCAAAAAAATTGAATGTCAATGTACTTTGTTGAACATTGAAGGCATAAAAAAACCCGCTAGACCTTTTGGGCTGCGGGCTTGATGTACTTCTTTGTATCTGTATGAATCTACTATTGGAGGCTGCGGGCACTATCACAATAAAGCCTGTATAAGCCTGTTTTATTGACTTCTTGATTTAAAAAAACAAAATATACCGTCATTTATACCGTCAAAAGACTAAAGTAACCCTATAAAATTCATTTTATCATCTTCAAGGTACAAATAAGACGTTAAATTTTATTCATTATATTTGAAGAATAGTTTTGTTAAACACTCGACTTTTTACAAAATACATTCCTATTCATTCCACATCATACCGCTTAGTTTCGGTTAAAAGTTAACACAATTAGTTTTAAGGTTAACACTGGTACTGGATTAAACAAATTTATCAAAAAATAGGCTATAGGGGTTTTTATGTTGGCATAACAGCCGCCCCCATAACCTGATTATGATTTTTTATGCCACGTTTGGAATCAATAACACTTCGATAAAGTCACCGGATACACCAGAAAATAAAGCCTGTCCAACTTTAGCCCCTGACGTCCATGTAACGGCACGCCCTAAAGCATCAACGCCAATAGTGGCATATTGTGCAATGATGCCACCTGTTTCAACTACTGCCGTTCCTAAAACATCAACCGTCCCAGTAGTGCCACTTGATACTGGATGCCTAATGACGCCCAATGTATTACCACCTACCACTGGAACACCGCCCGAACTGCTTACAAAACGATTAGATATTAAGTTAGCAGTTGCCATTATGTTTATTTCAAATGCTGAGGTACTTCCTGATGATGCCATTATTTAACCTCACTAAATGGGTTGGAGAATAACTCAGAAATAGACGTTGTTAAGGCTCTCACTGAATCATCATGTAATAACCAACTCAATTCAATACCTATCAATAAATTATCATCAAACCTATTTAAATTGGATTTCTGTCTTTTTTGGTTGCCCATATTAACAGCAGGTAATGATATTTTGCTTCCATGCCATAGTAATACGCCGCTTTTAGCATCATGATTATCTTTAAATATCGGTACTAAGTTTTCTAAAGCTGCCAGTGTTTTGTATAACTCAATGGTTTCTAGTGCTTTACGTTCATAATCTAAAGCCTGGGTTCTAATGATTTCAGTTAATGTTGCAATTTTGCAGGCTTTTAACTCGGCCTTGATCGTTTCAGCTATTTTTTCTTGATCGTTTTTTAAGGTATTCAAGCCTAAAAGAGCCGCGTTAGCCTTTTTGGTTATGTCGACTCTGGCCTCATTATGCTGGTCGTCCAGTAGTTCGGCGGACTTCATGTCGGCATGATGATTATTAACGTCATCTATTGAGATAATGCCTAATTCGGCATGAGCGGCGGCTTGATGATAATCCGCTCTTAAAGTTGAGGCGTTATCAATAGGTGTGGCGTTGTCGGCAATAATCAGGTTATTTTTATTAATAGCAGCGTCAATATCTGAAATAGCCGCGTTAATACTATTCAGTTTTGCGTGTATTTCATTTAAGGCGTTAAATTGTTCGGGCTTGATATGTTCAATAATATTCATAGTGTTGTGTATTTTAGATTAAGTAATACCGTCACTTTAATAACGGCAATAAGTCAGTTTAATTATTAATTCAACTTACGGCTTTTAATGCTGTTTGATAGTCACAATTGTTTTGCTCTTGGTAGCAAATAGCATCGGTATGAATTTTTAGTTTGCGCTGGTCAATTGTCCATCCTGCATGTTTAGCGGATTTATTCAATTTAATACCTAGCTTTAAACTTTTGTTTTCGGCTTCTAGTTGTGCAATTCTTTCTTGAATAGTCATAGGCAATTTATATAAGGGGTTAGGGTTTATATTTACTAATTATTGCGGTTATAGTTCTTTGAGTTAATGAATGTTTAAGTGCAATATCTCTTTGAGTCGCTCCGTTTTTATAACTATTGAAAATACTATCATTACGATTTTTTATTGTTCGGTCATTGAGAAATTTAGTTACGCTAGTGAACCAAATAACCTCTAAAGCATATTTTAATGAAAGTTTTTCAAAGGCTTCATCACCTATTAATTGTTCAAGCTCTCCCGTAGTTGTTTTATAAAGTGGAACGCGTAAATGGCTACCCGAATAATTAACAAATAGTTTTAAAGCAGGTTCAAACCCGATTAACTCAATCAATTCGCTAACAAGTGTAGGAAAACAGCGTTTATCTACCTTTTTTAACTCTTCAAGCTTTTCTAAATCCAGCATAAACACCCTTAGCTAATAGTTAAGAACCTATTCTGTATGATGGATGTTATTTATAGATTAGGAAATACTTCATAAATAGAGAGAATAAATATAAAAATCTGTGAGTATTTAGCGGATTAATTCGGGTATTTTTAGCGGTTTTTTGCTTAAAACAAAAAAAAGTCTTTTGGTGTTTTTTAGTGGAGGTTGTGGAGGTTGTACGGTTGGCGCGGGCTGTAGCGGTTTTGTACTGGAGGTTTTAGTGGAGGTTGTGGAGGTTTTAGTGGTTTTTTGGCTGTTTTAGTGGAGGTAAAACGTAAATAA
>CAIQNQ010000258.1 GCA_903873165.1 uncultured Methylococcaceae bacterium
CTTAAAGTGATTCATGAAGCCACGCGAACAAGTGCCAATAAAGAGTTAGGACATGTGATTGGCGCTGATTTTATCTATGGGCAGATATCCTCGAATCTTCTTCAAACGGGCATGATTTCACGAGAGATTAGTGAAAAAATTGATATCTTAGCCGTCGGTACAAAAGACGAACAACTGCAATCAAGATTAATAGCATTGATTTATTTAATTGGGAAATTGCCGACAGAAGCCAATGCAGATATTGGTGTAAGAGCCACAGAACATATTCTGGCAGATTTATTAGTAGAAGATTTAAATGCTGGCAGTAATGAACTACGAAAACAGATTCCAGAATTACTAACACAATTACAAAATCAGGGTTTATTGATGGCCCTTGATACAGCACATGGTGTTGAATATCGCTTGCAAACCCAAGAAAGCAGTCAATGGCATGATACTTATCGTCAACAAGAAGCCGATTTATCAGGAAATGCCCAACGCGCAGAAAATAAGCGAGAAGATTTACTACATCATAAAATTAATGAAATTGTTTCTTCGGTAAGAGTGACTCAGGGTCAAAGTAAAGAACTTAGAACACTACAGCTTAATTATGATAATGAGCTACCTAAGGATGCACATAAGAAAATTTATATCTGGGTGCAAGACGGTTGGAAAGTGGATGAGAAATCTATGCTTGCAGAGGCGCGTAATGTAAGCCAAGATCTTCCTACCATTTACGTTTATATTCCTGCACGAAATAAATCTGAGTTATATAAAGCCATCATTACCAAAGAAGCGGCGCAAGCTACTTTAGATATTAGAGGAATGCCGACCACTTCAGAGGGGCAAGATGCACGCAGGGCTATGGAAACGCGTCGTAATGATGCAACGAGACTGGTTGATAACATTCTTAAAGATATTATCGCGGGAGTAAGAGTCTTTCAAGCCGGTGGTACTGAGTTATTTGGCGATAATTTAAAAGCACAGATAGAGCAAGCGGCTCAAGCGTCTATCATAAGATTGTACCGTGAATTTGATAAAGCAGATTCTAGTGCCTGGGGCAGCGTATATGAGAAAGCCCGTAAAGACGGGGCAGAAAATGCCTTAGAAGTGATGAATTATAAGGGTGAGATACAAAATCATCCCGTGTGTGCGGAAATCATTCGTTATATTGGTGTGAGTAAAAAAGGCGCGGAGATTAGAGAGCAATTTAAAATCCCTCCTTTCGGTTGGTCACAAGATGCAATTGATGGCGCGTTAATGGTTTTACTCGCTTGTGGTGTGGTGAGGGCAAAAGATGCCGCACAACAACCGCTTGATAATAAAACCTTAGAGCGCACTAAATTAACTCAAGCTAGTTTCTATTTAGAATCTGTCACGATTAGTGCGGTACAGTTAATACAAACTAGAAAATTGATAAATGAAGCGGGCATTACGTGTAACCCACAAGAAGAATTATCCAAAGTCCCCGAGTTTATTCTTAAAGTAAGACAACTTGCTGAAAGTGCCGGTGGAGAAGCCCCCAAGCCTAGTAAAGTTGATACATTTCTGTTTGACTCGATTACCCAGGAGTCGGGCAATGCACAACTTTTAGCGTTATATGAAAAACGCGATGTCATAAAAGAGCATCTTAAAGCCTGGCAAGAAGCGGCTGAGAAAATTACAAAGCGTCTACCTGCCTGGAACACCTTAAAGCAGTTATTACAACTGAGTAAAGGTTTAGCGTTTTATGAGGAATTAAACACACAAATGGACGCTGTTATCAGCAACCGTAGTTTGCTGGCTGACCCTGACCCCATCGAGGCTTTAACAAAAGACTTATCAGCCAAATTAAGACAGGCTATTACGGTTAAAAGTAATGAATTTAACACCGACTATCAAGTGTTAAACGAACAACTAGCAGAAAATGATAATTGGCAAAAACTAAGCCTAACACAGCAACAGCAAATACTGAATGCTTACGAGATTCAAGAACCAGAAATACTTTTTGTTAATAGCATTGATGAGTTGATTGATAGCTTAGAAGCCTGTTCAATTAAACATTGGAATGACCGTATTCAAGCCCAAAGTAGCAAGTTTGATTCTGCTTGCCTAGAGGCAGCCAAGTTACTAGAACCTAAAGTTCAGCTAGTTAAATTACCGCATAGAACCTTAAAAACTGAAGCCGATATTAAAGTGTGGTTAGATGAAGTAGAACAGCTAATGCTTAATGATATACAAAATGGGCCACTGGTTGTTTAATGTATAAAATACTCAAATATCATATACTACAGTTAACGTCTATCCCAATAAATTGGGAAGAACAGTTTGTATTTACGCACAAGAATTAAATCAAGCAGCTTTTTAGTTGCATACTTCGTATCTCTCTTACTCCAAAGAAAAACGAATTCAACTTATGAATCAAGTCACATCAAATAATAAAGACGAAATTGAAGAAGAACTCACTTCTGATGGATTACATAAAAGTGGTATTGAACTTGAAAAAGATGATGACAACAGTGAAATCAGCAACCCATTTGATCCTAACGATATAGCAATTGTCACTAAAAATCCCAGTATAGACAGTGTTATCAAGCGAATTGAACATAAAGAAATTGAACTTAATCCTGACTTTCAGCGTAAAGGCGGGATTTGGCAAATTAAAGGGAAAAGCCGTTTAATTGAATCCTTGTTATTAAACATTCCTTTGCCAGTATTTTATGTGGCCGCAGATAAAGATGATAATTGGATAGTCGTTGATGGGTTACAACGATTAACTACGCTTAAAGAGTATATTCAGGATAAAACACTCATACTGAAAAATTTAGAGTTCTTAACGCAATTTGAAGGTTTAAAGTTTGAGGCGTTACCTCGTAATATGCAACGTCGTATTTTGGAAACAGAACCCGTATTTCATATTATACAACCGACGACACCAAAAACCGTCACTCGAACTATTTTTAAACGGATTAATACCAGTGGTTTGCCTTTATCGGCACAAGAAATACGCCATGCACTCTATAACGGTAAATCTACAGCACTGCTAAAAGAACTATCTGAATGCGAAGAATTTAAACTGGCAACCAATAATAGTATTAGTGATGATCGTATGGCAGATAGAGAATGTGTATTACGCTACCTTGCCTTTTCTCATCATTCACCAGAAGATTATAAAAATAAAGACCTAGATGGTTTTTTATCAACGACGATGGAAATCTTTAATACCATGCCAGACGACGCTATAAATGCCTATCGCCAACGGTTTAAAAGAGCTATGCGTAATTGTCATACCGTTTTTGGAGTTAAGGCATTTCGTAAGCAACAAGCTCATAATGATCGCCTATTTCCTATTAGCAAAGCATTATTTGAAGCGTGGTCGGTTATCTTGGGCAATTGTAGTGACAACGACATAGAAACATTAAAAAATCGTTATCAGGATTTGCAAACTCGTTTTATTTATTTATTAGATGGAAGTAATTTACCATCTACAGACAATAATTCTAACTATGGATTTTTAGATTTTGCTAAAGCGATTCAACAAACCGCCGATGTTAAAAGCGTACATTTTCGTTTTGCGGCTATTCAAAGTTTAGTTGAAGATCTACTACAAGGTAAACCAGAATTTTCTCACTACCTTCATGACAGTTTATGGTTAGAAGACGTGAACTTTTTAAATACGAAATAGTTATGTTAAATGAAATAGAAATCAAAAACTTTAAATGTTTTCAAAAAGCAGAGCTTAAACTAGCGCCTTTAACATTACTTTCTGGCTTAAATAGTACAGGCAAAAGCTCTGTACTTCAAAGCTTGTTACTATTACGTCAATCCTATAAAGAAGGGGGTAATATTCGATTAAATGGTGATTTAATCGAGCTTGGTCAGGCGTTAGATGTATTTGCAATTGATGCCAAAAATGATGAAATGGGATTCCGACTCATTTGCTCAGATGGGAGTATTTTTAGGTGGGTCAATCATTTTGATATATCAAAAGACTTATTTACCTCTACAACCACTTTGAAAGATCTTGAAAAACTGGCTTTATTTAACGATAACTTTCATTATATAAGTGCTGACCGCTGGGGGCCAAGAATCAGCGTTCCCCTATCTGATTTTGATGTTCATCATAATAATCTAGGTAAGTACGGTGAATACAGCATTCATTATTTGCTTGAACAGGGTCATAAACACTTAAAAAATTCAGATATTAAATTACTTAACGAAGAGGCAGGAAAAACTTTATTGCCTCAAGTTCAAGCTTGGCTAAATGATATTTCTCCTGGGGTTAAAATTGATCCTAAAGAATTTAAAATCGTGAATGCTGGGACTATTGGCTTTTCGTTTCCCTCTGAAGTGGGTTATTCACGATCATTCCGACCTACTCATGTGGGTTTTGGGCTGAGTTATACTCTACCCGTTATAATCGCTTTGTTATCTTTGCCTAAGAATGGTTTGGTCATCTTAGAAAATCCCGAAGCGCATTTACATCCTCGTGGACAATCATTAATGGGAAAGCTTATAGCCCATGTTGCTGCTGCAGGTACTCAGGTTATTGTCGAAACCCACAGCGACCATCTATTAAATGGTATTCGTATTGCTGTCCGAGATGGTTTATTAAGCTCTGAACAAACGGCTCTACATTATTTTTCGCGGAACGGCAGTGCAATTGACATTACCACACCACAAATTGACGCCGACGGTAAAATTGACCAGTGGCCCGAAGGTTTCTTTGATGAATCACTACGCAATCTAGCCGCACTTTCTTCTCGTCGCCGCGAACGCAACACAAACAAAACATGAGAGCCCCTTTAATATTTAATGATTTATCCATCCAAAAGGCAGCAACACAAAGAATAGCTCAAGACTGGTTTTCTGAAATGATAAAAACCATTGCCGATTTAATTGACGAAGACGTTTGTGAAAAAACACTGCATTCTAAAATTAACTTGTATGACATTGATCTCATAAAAAATAACTATGGCTTTCAAGAATGGTTAGATGAAATTCATATTAACGATCGTGAATTGTTCGAATTTGCTTTACAACTAAGCATTCAATCACCTGCTTATGCGTGTCTTAAAAGCCAACAAGCACTTAACGATGAATATTTTCGTTCTGAATTTAACCTAACAGGTACCAATATAAAATGTGAAGCATTAGGCGTTGCATTATTGTCGGATGGTATCGCCATTAGTCTGCCATCCAGTGAAGAATGGCGGGGTGATTCAATTGATATCGAGCAATTTTTATATGATGAGACAGATGAAAATCTAGATTCTCCCAATCGTAGCTTTCATCACGTTCGTCATGCCTCTCAAGCCAATCATGTTGATAACGTTATCCAACATTGGCGGCATGAGCTTTTAGGCCAGATAACTAATACCCAAAAATTGTTAGATTATTGGAATACCGTATTTCCAAACTTAGATAAGTCACAAGAAAACTTACTTCAGGATCTTCAAGGTGAAACATTTAAAAGCGTTGTATCTCGCTTGTGGGCATTGAATAACACTTGCAAAGAATGGGAGTCAAATAATACAAATCAGCCATCTTATCCAATGCACGCGCGTCCTGAATCGAAACAAACTATGCAAATTAAAATCCTTGCTGATAAGCGACTTTCAACTTGTCCGAAACAAGGCCTAAAACACTTTGAGATGCACTGTGACATCCAGCCGAGCGGCTTTCGTTTATATTGGTTAGAAAATCAACAACAAAAACGAATTACGATTGGCTATATTGGGCCGCATTTACCTACTGCGAACTTAAAAGCACAATAATAAACATCTAAACATAACAAGTCTATGAGCTTACAACCCCTGGATAAAAGACTGCGTAAACAATTAGAAAATACCATTGTTAACGCGCGTAGTATAGCCGAGACTGCGGCTCGTTCTGCCTTAGAGCGGCTTTCAGTCGGTGCCAGCAAACCAGGTGAGCATTTAACAGAGGCGATGCGTCAACAACGTAATAAACTCCGGGCGCATGGTCGGCAACTGGGTGACATTCGACAAGATAACGCTGAGCAAGGTCTTGAGCATTTAACACAAGAGACCGCTTATGAACAGTGGCACCGGATGTTATTTGCGCGTTTCCTGGCAGAAAACCATTTGTTAATCTATGAAGACGGGGTCACACCACTGTCCATACAAGACTGTTTTGAACTGGCAGCGGATGAAGATGGTGTTAATGGCTGGGAGTTAGCCGGACGTTTTGCATCTGCCATGTTGCCACA
>CAIQNQ010000259.1 GCA_903873165.1 uncultured Methylococcaceae bacterium
ATACAGGTTGGTTCACATTATCATTTTTATGAAACGAATCCTGCGTTGATATTTGACCGAGATAAAGCCTTGGGCTTTAGATTAGATATTCCATCTGGAACCGCAGTGCGTTTTGAGCCGGGACAATTTCGAGAAATTCAGCTAGTCCCGTATACAGGCTTAAGACGCGTGTATGGGTTTCGACAAGCGGTTATGGGCGCATTGGAGGAGTCGGTATGAGCAGAATGAGTCGACAAGCCTATAGTGATATGTTCGGCCCCACTACCGGTGATAAAGTTCGGTTAGGCGATAGCGGTTTGTTATTAGAAGTCGAAGCAGATCGCACCATTTATGGAGAAGAAGTTAAGTTTGGCGGGGGTAAAGTGATCCGTGATGGTATGGGTCAAAGTCAGGTTGATTCTTCTAAAGCAATGGATTTAGTGATTACCAATGCCTTGATAGTTGATTATTGGGGCATTATTAAAGCGGATGTTGGGATTAAAAACGGTCGGATTGCTGCTATTGGCAAAGCGGGGAATCCTGATGTTCAAAATGGCGTAGATATTATCATTGGCCCAGGGACTGAAATTTTGGCGGGTGAAGGGCAAATATTAACCGCTGGTGGTATTGACGCGCATATACATTTTATTTGTCCTCAACAAATAGAAGAAGCTTTGTCATCCGGTGTAACGACTATGATTGGTGGAGGTACTGGGCCAGCAACGGGCACTAATGCGACGACTTGTACACCTGGGCCGTGGAATATTGAACAGATGTTAAGAGCCTTAGACGGCTTTCCTATGAACTTTGGTTTGTTAGGGAAAGGTAACGCTAGTTTACCTGCGGCATTAGAAGAGCAGGTGCGAGCTGGGGTAATGGGTCTAAAGTTGCATGAAGATTGGGGTACAACGCCTGCTGCTATTGATTGTTGTTTGTCCGTTGCAGAACGTTTTGATGTGCAAGTGGCGATTCATACGGATACTTTAAATGAGTCGGGTTTTGTTGAAGATACTATTGCGGCGTTTAAAGATCGGACGATTCATACCTATCACACCGAGGGCGCGGGTGGTGGACATGCGCCTGATATTATCAGAGCCTGTGGCTTGGCTAATGTTTTACCGTCATCCACTAATCCGACTCGACCGTTTACGATTAATACCGTTGATGAACATTTAGATATGTTGATGGTCTGCCATCACCTTGATCCCAGTATTCCAGAAGATGTGGCGTTTGCAGAATCTCGTATTCGTCGTGAAACCATAGCCGCAGAAGATATTTTGCATGACTTAGGTGCATTTTCAATGATTTCATCGGATTCGCAAGCGATGGGGCGCGTAGGTGAAGTGGTCATACGCACTTGGCAAACGGCTCATAAGATGAAATTGCAACGCGGTAGCTTAGCGGAAGATTCGGCTAATAATGATAATTTCCGAATTAAACGCTATATCGCCAAGTACACGATTAATCCGGCGATCAGTCATGGTATTTCTCACGAAGTGGGTTCTATTGAAGTGGGTAAATTAGCGGATTTAGTATTATGGAACCCGGCTTTTTTTGCAGTTAAACCGAGTTTAATTATTAAAGGTGGCGTAATCGCCTCTGCGGCAATGGGGGACGCGAACGCCTCTATTCCTACGCCGCAACCCGTGCATTATCGACCTATGTTTGGCTCTTTTGGAGATACTTCTGCCTCCTCTTCTATGATTTTCTTACCGCAATTAGCAGTTGATGAAGGCGTGGCGAGTCGATTGGGATTGCGTAAACGGGTAGGAACGGTTAAGAATACCCGTAATATTGGTAAAAAAGATTTGATACACAATTTTTATCAACCGCATATCGAAGTTGATCCGCAAACTTATTCGGTGCGAGCAGATGGTCAATTATTGACGTGCGAGCCTGTTGCAGTTTTACCGTTCGCTCAACGATATTTCCTGTTTTAACCCACGATGACTGTAAAACCCCATGACTGATTTATTGAATTTAACAGAAGTAACCACATCAGAATCGGTAGCGGATGATGTGTTGACTTTGTCTTATGAGTATCGTCAAAAAAGTCGGCTGCAAGCAAAAACCGATGGTGGTGTTAAAGTCGGTTTGTTTTTGCCGCGTGGTCAGCGTTTACACTCAGGTGTGATTTTAACGGGTGCGGATCATTTTAAAGTGTTAGTTAAGTCAGCCGCTGAAACCGTATCGGTCGTGCGCTGTGATGACGCTTTAAAGTTTGCCCGGACTTGTTATCATTTGGGTAATCGTCATGTGGCTTTAGAAATATTACCCAATGAGTTACGCTATTTAAGTGACCATGTTTTAGATCATATGGTACAGGGATTGGGCTTAGCTGTGACTCATGAGGTATTGCCTTTTGAACCAGAAGCAGGTGCGTATCATAGTCATGATTAGAGATATTGCTTTATTGCGCTTATTACAATTAGTGAGTCCTGGCTTACCGATTGGGCTTTATAGTTATTCACAAGGCTTGGAAGGGGCTGTTGAAGAACAGTTAGTGACCAATGTAGATCAAGCTTATGAATGGATAGACGGTATGCAGCAGCAAGGTTTAGCTCAGATAGATTTGCCGATTTTGGCGCGGTTATTTGATGCTTGGACATTAAAAGATAAAGCCGCTGTCATGTATTGGAGTGCGACTTTAATGGCCTACCGAGAAACTTTTGAATTGCGGGCGGAGGATAGACAAGCTGGACAAGCCTTAGCCCGTTTGTTGGTGGAGTTAGGTATTGACGATGCGGCATTTTGGTTGAGACGTTCTGATGCCACTTTTGCTACCTTGTTTAGTCTGGCTGCAACACGTTGGCGGATTCCTAAGCAAGAGGCCATGTTGGGTTATGTGTGGAGTTGGTTAGAAAATCAGGTGTTGTGTGCGGTTAAATTAGTGCCTTTAGGTCAAGTAGCAGGACAACGCTTATTAATAGCGTTGGCAGATCAATTGCCAGAACACGTTGATAGAGCCTTGTTAGTTGCAGATGATGAAATTGGTGGGAGTGCTTTTGGTTTGGCGTTGTTAAGTTCGCGTCATGAGATGCAATATTCTAGATTATTTCGTTCGTAAAGTGAGTAGATAATGATTAATAAACAAGTTCTTAGAGTAGGTATTGGTGGGCCAGTTGGGTCAGGTAAAACAGCTTTAGTAGATGCCTTGTGTAAATTGATGCGCGATGAATTTGATATTGCGGTGGTAACGAATGATATTTATACCCGCGAAGATCAGCAGTTTTTAATTCGCAGCCAAGCCTTACCCGAAGATAGAATTATGGGTGTTGAAACGGGCGGCTGTCCACATACGGCAATAAGAGAAGATGCGTCAATGAACTTGGCTGCCGTTGATGAGTTATGTGAACGTTGGGAAAATTTAGATTTTATAATGGTTGAGAGTGGTGGAGATAATTTAAGTGCTACTTTTAGTCCAGAATTGGCCGATTTAACTATCTATGTGATTGATGTGTCGGCCGGCGATAAAATCCCTCGAAAGGGCGGTCCAGGCATTACCCGATCTGATCTATTGTTGATTAACAAAATAGATTTAGCACCTTATGTGGGTGCCTCTTTGGACGTGATGGACCGTGATGCTAAGAAGATGCGCGGTGAACGCCCCTTTGTGTTCTCAAATCTTAAAACCGGCTTAGGCCTGGATCTGGTTCGACAGTTTATTATTGATGCAGGGATGTTAAAGGTTGCTTAAGGTTTTTGTAGTACCTGACATTATTTTGAATACCCGTTATCTGATTGTCATTTTAAGTATGGTCAGATAACCATGTTTCTAGGTCTGTCATGGCATTAAAGTCCAGCAAGGCATCAGCTAAGTCTTCTAGCTTTTCTAAAGGGTAGGTCGGGAAACTTTGTAAAATGGTTTCAAGTTCAGGTTGCACACCAAATTTACGTCTCAATTGGCGACTTAATAATTTAATGCATTCTTCTTGTGCGCCTATTTTTAACCCTTTTTGTTCACCAATTAACTCACCTTCTGCAGATACTTCTTGATAAAAGCGGGTGTCTTGTAATTTAACTTCATATACAGATAACACTTGTTTAATCTCCTCGCGGCTTAAGTGCGGTAATTTATAAACCAAAATAGTTTCAATAGCTAACACCTGCATAGTCTAAACCTAATAACTCTAAGGCTAGTTTCGGCTTACGCAGAAATAACCGGTAAAACAGAGTGTCCGTTTTCATGATTAAAAAATCAATTAAGAGTGAAATGGCTCAGGTACATTAACACACTTTACCGTATCAAATTATCTAATTAATTGAGTTATAAGATTTATAATCAATATGAATAGGCCAATATTCTCCATAAAAATACAGTCTATTAAAAGGGGGGGGCTGTTATTCAAACACTACTCGGTACTGCCAAACTAAATGGCTTAAACCCAATCGAATGGTTAAAAGAGACCTTAGAAAAATTACCTACATGGCCCAACATTATAGGTAAATAAATCTGCATTAGTAATGCTCTGCTCAGTTGGTTGATGGACGCTTACCAAGTAATATAAACCGCTCAAATCAACTTTAGAATTAAAAATGCGCTTAATATATCTTTCATTATTTTATTATTTTATTATTGCCCAACATAAAGGTAAAGGGAACGCCATATGGTAAAACTAGTCTAGTTCACCTAGAGTGAACTCAAATTTAAAAAACTTTGTAAACACCTTTTACAAACGTATTTAAGGTTAAAAAAGTTTTGTAACGACGTCTTGAAAAATTATTTATCCCTGAAGAAAATTTGCAAAGTCAGGTTGCAGAATTATTTGCCGTTAAAAAATTTTGTTAGTACTGATCATAAAATTGTTTACACCGGAAGAAACGTTGTAAAGGTTGCTGACAAAATTGTAGGTGGGTTAAAAATTTTGTCAGCACCGTTCACAAAATTGTTTACACCGGAAGAAACTTTGTAAAGGCTGGTTGCAAAATTATTTGTCGTTAAAAAATTTTGTTAGCACTCTTTACAAAATTGTTTACACCGGAAGAAACTTTGCAAAGGCTGCTTACAAAATTGTTGGCGGCTTAAAAATTTTGTAAGCACTGCTCGCAAAATTGTTTAGACCGGAGGAAACGTTGTAAAGACAGTTTGAAAAATTGTTTGCCCCCTAAAAAATTTTGTGGACATCGGTCTCAAAATTTTCTCCTACCCAGAAGAAATTGTTAAGCCCCCGCACAAATTTTTCTAGAATTTAAGTAATTTATCGATAATTGGATTGATTTTAAAAATAAATAACTGCTATATATCAGCAGGATAGTAGAAAATCTCAGTATATCAATGCTGATTTATCCTAAGCTATTGAAGATAAAAATGGAAATATCCTATCTTTATCAGAAAAGAATCACTAATCTTCTTAGGCTGAAATCTAAGAAGATTAGTGATATTTATGCTATGTAAACGACAGGTTTTAAATTGCTTTTTTAATACGCTCTATAGCATTTTGTAGATTTGCCATGCTGGTTGCGATAGAAATTCTAATATGGCCTTCTGCACCAAATGCAGAGCCTGGCACTAAGGCAACGCCGGCTTTTTCAATTAAATAATCCGAAAATTCCAAGTCATTGTTAATACCATCAAGACGGTCTATTAATTTTTGAACATTGGGAAACACATAAAATGTGCCGTCAGTTTCTAAACATTCGATGCCATCAATACTGTTTAATTCGGCAACCACATAGTCGTGGCGTTTTTTAAACTCAACACACATGGTGTTAATAAAGCTTTGATCACCCGTTAAAGCCGCTTCAGCCGCATATTGCGAAATTGAAGTAGGGTTAGAGGTGCTTTGAGACTGAATAGTACACATGGCTTCAATTAAATCTGCAGGCCCTGCTGCATAGCCTATGCGCCAGCCTGTCATAGAATACGCTTTAGAAACGCCATTCATGACCACTGTACGATCGTAAAATTCTGGATGCGCATTTAGAATGTTTACAAAAGAACCTTGCCCCCAAAGAATATGTTCATACATATCATCAGTGGCTATAATGATGTTTGGAAAATCAGCTAGAACATCTCCTAAGGCTTTAAGCTCTGCTAGATTGTATGCAATTCCTGATGGATTAGAAGGGCTGTTAATAAAAATTAAGCGTGTTTTATCGGTAATAGCATTACGTAATTGCTCAGGTGTTATTTTGAAGTGCTGCGCTTGAGTGGTTTCAATAATAACGGGTACGCCATCAGCTAATAACACCATATCAGGATAGGATACCCAGAATGGAGCAGGTATGATGACTTCATCACCGGCATTAAGGAGTGCTTGCGTTAGGTTAAATGAACTTTGTTTACCACCGCATGATACTAAAACTTGTTTAGGTGTGTAATCTAGGTCATTATCGTGTTTAAATTTAGCAATGATGGCTTTTTTTAGTCCCGCTGTGCCATCGACTGCGGTATATTTTGTAAAACCGCTATCTAGGGCTTTGACAGCGGCGGCTTTAATATGATCAGGGGTGTCGAAGTCTGGTTCGCCAGCACCTAAGCCAATAATGTCTTTTCCAGCGGCACGCATTTGCGCTGCTCGGGCAGTAATTGCTAAAGTAGGTGAAGGTTTAACCGCTTTAACTCGATGTGAAAGTGTAATGCTCATATTCCGCCATGTAAGATAATTGTCATAAATGCCCGTGATTATACGCTATGTCTTATAACTTGCTAATAACCCGATGTTAAAAAATCTTTTTATTGAGACTGCCATTGAAAAAAGAATTTAAAATTCATAGTCGATTTTCTCCTGCTGGAGACCAACCCACAGCAATTGCTGCCTTGGTTGAAGGCTTGTCTGATGGGGAAGTACATCAAACATTACTGGGCGTTACTGGGTCGGGTAAAACCTTTACCATCGCCAATGTAATCAATACCTCACAAAGACCCGCCATGATTATGGCACCTAATAAAACTCTTGCCGCCCAATTATATGGAGAGATGAAAGAGTTTTTCCCAGAAAATAGTGTGGAGTATTTTGTGTCTTATTATGATTATTATCAGCCGGAAGCTTATGTGCCGGCGTCTGATACTTTTATTGATAAAGATGCAGCCATAAATGAGCATATTGAGCAAATGCGCTTATCGGCGACCAAAGCTTTATTAGAAAGGCCGGATACTATTATTGTGGCGACCGTTTCGGCTATTTATGGTTTAGGTGAGCCAGAATCGTATTTTCAAATGGTGTTGCATTTGGTGGTGGGCGATCTAATTAAGCAGCGTGATATCTTACGACGCTTAGCTGAAATGCAATACACTCGCAACGATGTTGAACTACGTCGGGCAACTTATCGAGTGCGGGGTGAAGTGATTGACGTTTTTCCGGCTGAATCTGAAAGTGAAGCCTTAAGAATTGAATTGTTTGATGATGAGGTGGAGCGCTTATCTTTATTTGATCCCTTAACGGGTGAAATTGTTAACCGAGTAGCGCGTTACACGATTTATCCTAAGAGTCATTATGTGACGCCTAGAGAGCAATTATTGTCGGCAGTAGAAGCGATTAAAATTGAATTAAAAGATCGCTTAGAGCAGTTGCGTGGGCTTAATAAATTAGTTGAAGCGCAGCGATTGGAACAGCGTACTTTGTTCGATATTGAGATGATATTAGAAGTCGGTTATTGTTCGGGTATAGAAAATTATTCGCGGTATTTGTCGGGTAAAGGGTCTGGCGAGTCGCCTCCGACTATGTTTGATTATTTGCCTGCTGATGCTTTAGTGATTATCGATGAAAGTCATGTAACGGTGCCGCAAATTGGCGCGATGTATAAAGGTGATCGTTCTCGAAAAGAGACTTTAGTTGAGTATGGGTTTAGATTGCCTTCTGCCTTAGATAATCGACCCTTGATGTTCGATGAATTTGAAGCTAAATCGCCGCAGCGTATTTATGTCTCAGCAACGCCTGGGCCTTATGAACGCGCCAATTCTGGTGTTTTTGCAGAACAAGTAGTCAGACCAACCGGCTTATTAGATCCTATTGTAGAAGTTAGGCCCGCGACGACACAGGTAGATGATTTATTATCTGAGATTAATTTACGCATTGCCGTTAAGGAACGGGTTTTGGTGACCACTTTAACCAAAAGGATGTCAGAAGATTTAACCGAGTATTTAACTGAGCATGGTATTCGGGTGCGGTATTTACATTCTGATATCGACACGGTAGAGCGGGTGGAGATTATTCGAGATTTAAGGTTAGGAAAATTTGATGTCTTAGTGGGTATCAATTTATTGAGAGAAGGCTTGGATATTCCTGAGGTTTCATTGGTCGCTATTTTGGATGCCGATAAAGAGGGGTTTTTACGCTCAGTGGTATCATTAATACAAACTATTGGGCGAGCGGCCAGAAATAGTCATGGTAAAGCGATACTTTATGGTGATCGGATTACTAAATCGATGCAGCAGGCTATAGAAGAAACTGAACGGCGTCGAGAGAAACAACATAAATTTAATAGTGAACACGGTATTGAACCCGCTACAATATTCAAATCCATTACTGATATTCTACAGATATCTATACCGGGTTCTGGGGCTTCATCTGACAGGCCTTTGAGTAAAGTAGCTGAACATCAAGCGGATTATAGTGCGATGACACCTAAGCAAGCGGGCAAGAAAATTAAGCAGTTAGAAGATGAAATGTATCGCTATGCCAAGAATTTAGAGTTTGAACAAGCAGCAAGAGTTCGGGATGAGATTAAGAAATTGCAAGAGCAATTATTAGCTTAGCTGTAGTTGAACTAAGCTGAATCAAATTTAGAAAAATAACACTGAAACAAGAGAGATAGTATGACAAATTATGATCAAAGTAAAAAAGCGCGTCGTGTGGCTTCGGTGGTTTATATCGTTATTATGGGGGTGATATTTATCGGAACTTATTTGTCCAATGAACAAAAGGCGGCGGCTAAAAAGGATTTAGGTTCTGAAGAATTTGTCACTTCAATTGAAAAACATGAGTAACTAGCTGAGTATTGATAATGACTACAAGCCAACCTAATAATCCTTTACATGGCTTATCACTAGAAACTATTTTAATTAGACTACAAACCCATTATGGGTGGGCAGACTTAGGGGAGCTAATTGATATAAGGTGTTTTACTCATGAACCGAGTATTAAATCGAGTCTTAAGTTCTTAAGAAAAACACCTTGGGCAAGACTCAAGGTTGAAACACTTTACCTTGATACTGATTTTTAGAAGCCAACTGAAGCAGTAAATACGAAAGACGAGTTAATTCTAGCGGGTTCAAACGATTGATATTCAGGTAAATGAAATTCTTTGATAGTGCCATTGTGGGCTATATCCATGTAACGAATATCTAACGAAATCATTTTGTAGAAATAGGTAGCACCGATGTTCCAATAAGAGTAATCAGTACCTACCGCGTTTCTTGTCGTGGTATAACCAGCAGTAGCTGAAATGTCTAAATAGTCTGTAATAGGATATTTGCCCGTAACATCATAGTTGAATACATCTCTATGGGTGCCCCAGTAGTCATCAGCGTAAGAGGCTCGAGCGGTGACAACATCCCGGAACGTGACAGATGCATAATATTCGTTATAATCAACATAATGTCCACAGACAATGCCGCCGTACAAATAGCGATTAATTTCTGTCCCTACTTTCCAGTCACTGTTAATGGTATAGCTATAGCCTATGTAGGGAATGGCTTCAATTTCAGCTGTGGAAAGTTCATCGCGATTTTCACCCATAGGTGGGAATTTAACTTTAGCTAATTTACTACCTGCGTAGATGCCAGATTCATGCTCGTAATCAAAATCTGCTTTGACTGTCCAATCATTATTGCTTTTGGAAAACCATCGATCGATATAGTTGCTGGTGCCAGTGAGACTAGCATGCAAGTCAGCATTAGCTGACAGAGGTAATAATAGTAGACCGCTGAATATAGAAATTTTGGGCTTTACAACTGATTGCAATAAAACATTAAAGATAGCTTCTGTACGCATTTATAACATCCTCTTTCAAAAATATTTATCTTAAATGTTGTTTTAATTTAGTTTATTTGACGGTAATTATTTATTAGTTAAAATGTAGCTGGGTATCGTAAGCTGTGTTTATAGCTGTTTGAGGGCGATTCTACTTTATCTCATCCAATCTTTCAATGATGGTACGTTGATATTTAAAGTAAATTCTGGAAGAGTTTATGAAATTGTGTTGATAGATTACAATATGCGCAAATATATTTTTGTTGATCCAACTAGAGCTGAGATTAATGATCGCAAAATTTAACCTAATTTGAATTACATTGAATGAATAAAATAAAATGCGCAGTTATCGGAACGGGATATTTAGGTAAGTTTCATGCTGAAAAATATGCCTCATTACCTAACTGTGAATTAGTAGCGGTCGTTGATATTAACAAAGAGGCGGCTAAGGCTGTTGCCGATAAGTTTGGAGCTAAAGCCTTAACGGATTATCAAACCTTATTAGGTGAGGTGGATGCTGTCAGTATAGTGGTTCCCACCACCTTACATCATAAAGTCTCAAAAGATTTTCTTAACGCCGGGTCGCATGTCCTCGTTGAAAAACCCATTACGGTCACAGTAGCAGAAGCGGATGAATTAATCGCTATCGCTAAAGCTAAGGGTCTTATTTTACAAGTCGGGCATTTAGAACGTTTTAATCCTGCGGTATTAGGCTTAGATAAAGATGAAAAGCCGCTATTTATTGAATCGCATCGTTTATCACCTTTTAATCCACGTGCGAATGATGTTAGCGTGGTGTTGGATTTAATGATTCATGATATTGATATCATTTTAGCCTTGGTGGATTCAGAAGTTGAGCGCATCGATGCCAGCGGTACGAAGGTATTAACTCAAGGTACAGATATCGCTAATGCCCGTATCTTGTTTAAGAATGGTTGTGTTGCTAATGTAACCGCCAGCCGCATTAGTATGAAGCTGGAACGTAAGATGCGTTTGTTCAGACCAAGTTCTTATGTTTCCGTGGATTTTCAAAATCGAGTGCTGAGTAAATATCGCACCGGACAAAAAGAAATGTTTCCTGGTATCCCCGACATAGAAACGGAAGAAACTGTTTTTGAGAGCGGCGATGCCTTATTGGAAGAAATTAAACATTTTATAAATTGTATAGAAACAGGCGTCAATCCCTTGGTTTCTGGTGAAGCAGGGCGGAGAGCCTTAGCGACCGCTATTCAAATTACCCAATTATTGGGCGACAAGTAATTACCCATTCATATAAAAAAGGCGATAACAAATGATACCTATGGTGAACCTTAAGGCTCAATATGCTGAAATTAAAGCTGAAGTTGAGCGTGGTCTAGCTGAAACTATTGAAAACTGTTCTTTTATCCTCGGCCCGAATGTACAGGCCTTCGAAAAGGAAACAGCAGTCTACTTAGGTGTTAAACACGCAATCGGCGTGGCTTCTGGTACTGATGCATTACATTTAGCGTTAATTGCAGAGGGTATCGGTGCCGGTGATGAAGTGATCACCACCGCTTTTACATTTATTGCTACTGCTGAAGCGATTGCTTATGTGGGGGCAATTCCGGTTTTTGTGGATATCGATCCAAAAACCTATAATATTTCTCCAGAAGCTATTGAGGCCGCAATTACGCCCAAGACTAAGGCGATTATGCCCGTGCATCTGTTTGGTCAGCCTGCTGATATGACAGAGATTTTAGAGATTTGTCAGAAGCATAAGTTAAAATTGATTGAAGATTGTTGCCAGTCTTTTGGCGCGTCAATCAATGGTCAGCAAACCGGCTCTATTGGTGATGCCGGGGCTTATAGTTTCTTTCCTAGTAAGAATTTAGGAGCCTTTGGGGACGGTGGTTTAGTGGTGACTAATTCAGATGAAACTGCTGCTAAGATTAAGCAATTAAGAAATCACGGTTCAGATGTGCGTTATTACCATGATGTGATTGGATATAACAGTCGCTTGGATGAAATGCAGGCGGTTATTTTAAGAGCTAAGCTCAAACGCATTGATCAATATAATCAAGGTCGTCGGCATGTGGCGCATTTATATGCAGAGTTAATGGCTGACTTGCCGATTATTACACCTTATGAAGATAACGTGGGTGTGCATGTTTTTCATCAATATGTGGTTTTATCTGACCATCGTGATGAGATTTTAAAAGCCTTGCAAGATGCCCAAATTGGTTGCGCTATTTATTACCCAGTGCCATTACATCAGCAAAATGTATTTAAAGACGCCTATGCCGAGGTGAGCTTGCCCGTTACTGAATCAGTTGCCAAAACTTGCTTCGCCTTGCCGATTTGTCCTTTCTTGTCTGATGATGAAGTCCGAGAAATTGTTGGGGTGATTCGAGGTGTGTTAACGGCATAACCTATGTCTATTAACAAACCGTATCGGGTTTTGTTTAGCGCCGGAGAATCTTCTGGTGATCACCATGCCGCTAATATGTTTTTGGAGTTAAAAAAACATCAGCCCGATATACAGGGTTTTGGCATGGGTGGCGCTAAAATGGCGCAAGCGGGCATCGATATTCGCTATGATTCGGGTGCTATTGGAGTGATAGGCGTGGTTGAAGTCATCAAGCATTATGGCGAAATTCGCCGCGCTTTAAAGCTAATGCAGAAACTAGCCGCTAATGAACGTCCGGATTTATTAGTGTGTGTCGATTATAAAGAGTTTAATCTTAAACTGGCTCGCTACGCTAAGCAGTGCGGTATTAAGGTCTTGTTTTATGTCGGGCCACAAGTGTGGGCATGGCGTCCAGGTCGGGTTAAAACCTATGGTAGAGCCACCGATATGATGGCGGTTATCTTTCCGTTTGAGCCACCTTATTATGAAGCTGAACAGGTGCCCGTGCGCTATGTCGGGCATCCGTCTGTGGATAAAGTCCAGCCTCAACACAGTAAAGCTGAAGATGTAACGCGGTTTAATTTAGATGCCACCCAGCCTATCGTGGGTTTATTACCGGGCAGTCGCGCTAATGAAATTAGTCGCTTATTGCCAGTGATGCTAACGGCTGCAGAGCAGTTAAAAGCGCAATTTCCCACGATGCAGTTTTTATTGCCGCAAGCGGATTCTATTTCAGACGAGTTGTTAGCCTCTTATTTAAGTCAGTCCAATCTCGCTATCACCGTAGTCAAACATCAGCCGTATGACGTGATTCAATGTTGTAATGTGGTTATGACCACTTCAGGTACGGCTACCTTAGAAATTGCTCTGCTAGGTGTGCCGATGGTGATTACTTATAAGCTATCGCCTTTTACTTACTATCTGGGTCGATTATTAGTTAATATTGCCTTCATTGGCTTGCCGAACATCGTGATGGGCAAAGCCATCATTAAAGAACTCATTCAACATGAAGCCACGCCAGAAAACTTAGTTAAAGAACTGAGTTTAATTCTGACTGATCCAGCTTATGCCGAGCAGATGCGTAATAATCTTCAGCAGGTTAAACAGCAATTAGGGCAGGGCGGCGGTTCTAAGAATATGGCGGCGCTTGCTATGGAAATGTTGCAGGCCTCTTAGTTATCTAAAAACAACGTCGTTCAATTGTCACATTGTTTGTGTCGGAATTCTGGTAAACTTAGTGAGGTTTTTTCCGCACGGTAAGTTTATCTTAGGATTCTGATATGCAAAATAACGCCACAGCTACCATCGATGGTAATCAAGCAGCTGCTACCATCGCCCATAAATTGAATGAAGTTATTGCCATTTATCCGATTACCCCCTCATCTAATATGGGCGAGTGGGCCGACGAATGGTCGTCTAAAGGTCAAGTTAATCTGTGGGGCACAGTTCCCCAAGTCACCGAAATGCAAAGTGAAGCCGGTGCTGCTGGGGCCATTCATGGCGCATTACAAGCGGGTTCTATGGCGACGACATTCACGGCATCACAAGGTTTATTATTGATGTTACCCAATATGTATAAGATTGCAGGTGAATTAACGCCGACGGTCTTTCATATTGCCGCAAGATCCTTAGCGTGTCAGGGTTTATCGATTTTTGGTGATCATAGTGATGTGATGTCCGCCAGAATGACTGGCTTCGGGATGTTGTGTTCTAACTCGCCGCAAGAAGTGCATGATTTTGCACTAATTGCCCATGCCGTAGCTTTAGAAAGCCGTATCCCTTTAATGCATTTCTTTGATGGCTTTAGAACCTCTCATGAAGTCGCTAAACTTAAGCTGTTAGATGATGCCGTGTTAAGGGCGATGATTAAAGATGAGTGGGTGAGTGCCCACCGCAGTCGAGCCTTAACGCCAGATAAGCCGGTATTACGCGGGACTGCGCAGAATCCAGATGTATATTTTCAGGCTAGAGAATCTGTTAATAGTTATTATCAAGCCATGCCTAACATTGTGCAGGCGGCAATGGATCGTTTTGCCGAACTCACGGGTCGGCACTATCAATTATTTGAATATGTGGGTGCTGCTGATGCAGAGCGCGTGCTTGTCATCATGGGTTCTGGTGCAGAAGCCGTCGCCGAAACCTTAGATTATCTAAGCCGCCAAGGTGAGTCAGTGGGTTTGCTAAAGGTTCGGTTATATCGACCTTTCTCTGCTGAACATTTAATCGCTGCCTTGCCAGCAACCTGCAAAAAGCTAGCGGTCTTAGATCGCACTAAAGAACCAGGCGCGGATGGCGAGCCTTTATACAAAGATGTGTTAACCGCTTTAGTGCAAGATTTTAGTAGCGATACCCCTAAGTTTACGCAGTTACCTAAAATTGTTGGGGGGCGTTATGGTTTATCGTCTAAAGAATTTACCCCAGGGATGATTAAAGCCATTTATGACGAACTCAAGCAAGCCCAACCGAAAAATCAGTTCACTATTGGTATTACTGATGATGTTACGCATACCAGTTTGAGTTGGGATGCTAGTTATCGTACCGATGCGCGGGAGGATACTTTTCAGGCGATGTTTTATGGCTTGGGCAGTGATGGTACGGTCAGTGCCAATAAGAACAGTATCAAAATTATAGGTGCGGCGACGGATTTGCACGCGCAAGGCTATTTTGTGTATGACTCTAAAAAGTCGGGCGCTGTTACCGTCTCGCATTTACGCTTTGGCCCCAAACCCATTCGTTCCACGTATTTAATCGCAGAAAACGATGCCAACTTTATCGCTTGTCATCAGACTATCTTTTTAGAACGCTATGACATGTTGGCGAATGCGGCGGATAACGCGGTATTTTTATTAAACTCACCGGAGCCTGCCGAGACGGTTTGGTCTACGTTACCTGCTAAGTTGCAACAGCAGTTAATCAGTAAAAAGATTCGGTTTTATGTGATTGATGCTTATGCCGTAGCCGACAAAACGGGTATGGGTAAACACATTAATACTATTATGCAGACCTGTTTCTTTGCAATTTCTGGTGTGTTACCGCAAGCGGATGCGGTTACTGCTATTAAACAAGCGGTTGAGAAAACCTATGGTAAAAAAGGTCAGCGCATTGTTGAACTTAACTATACTGCGATTGATGAAACTTTAGCGAGTTTACAAGCCGTTGAATTACCGGTCACTGTTAGCAGCCTTTTTGATATTAAATCGTCAATTAGCGCGACGGCTCCCGACTTTGTTAAGCGCGTGACCGGAGAGATTATTGCTGGACATGGTAACGTATTACCTGTGAGTGTCATGCCCGTTGATGGCACATTTCCTACCGGGACAGCGCAGTATGAGAAGCGTAATCTGGCCTTAGAAATTCCGGTATGGGAAGCGGATTTATGTACGCAGTGCGGTAAGTGCGTGATGGTGTGTCCACATGCGGTGATTCGGAGCAAAATCTACGAGACTGATCAGTTAGTTAATCCCCCAGCAGCCTTTAAGCACACGCCCGTATTGGGTAAGGATTTTCCGGCGGGTTTGTCCATGAGTTATCAAGTATCGCCTGAAGATTGCACGGGTTGTACTTTATGTGTGGATATTTGCCCGATTCGGGATAAATCGAATGCCAGTCGTAAAGCCCTTAATATGCAAGCCCAACCGCCGTTACGCGAAACAGAAAATAAGAATTGGGACTACTTTTTAAGCCTGCCAGAATACGATAGACGCTTATTAAAAACCAATACCATCAAAGGCGCGATGGTGTTGCAGCCCTTATTTGAATTCTCAGGGGCCTGTGTGGGTTGTGGGGAAACACCTTATATTAAACTGGCTTCTCAGTTGTTTGGTGATCGGATGTTGATTGCGAATGCGACGGGGTGTTCTTCTATTTATGGTGGCAATCTACCAACGACACCGTGGACTAAAAACGCTGACGGTCGTGGCCCTGCGTGGAGTAATTCTTTATTTGAAGATAATGCTGAGTTCGGTTTGGGGATGCGCATAGCCTTAGATAAACAAATCGCTACAGCCAAAGAGTTGTTAGTTCGGCATCAAGCACAATTGGGTGCTGAGCTAGTTGATGCTTTATTAACGGCTGATCAAACAGATGAAGTGGGTATTTATGAACAGCGTCAGCGGGTAGCAGAACTTAAAGATAAGCTCTCTCAAGACCCACAATTTAAAACCCCATCTGCCCTAACCCTCTTAGAATTGGCCGATACCTTAAGCAAGAAAAGCGTGTGGATTATCGGAGGTGATGGTTGGGCTTATGACATCGGCTTTGGCGGGGTGGATCATGTGTTAGCCAGTGGTCGTAATGTGAATATCTTGGTGCTAGATACCGAGGTTTATTCTAATACCGGTGGGCAAACGTCTAAATCAACGCCTCTAGGTGCGGTGGCTAAATTCTCAGCGGGGGGTAAGGCGACTGCTAAAAAAGATCTGGCCTTATTAGCGATGGATTACAGCAATGTCTATGTCGCGCATGTGGCTTATGCGGGTAAAGATACTCAAACCCTCACGGCATTTTTAGAAGCGGAAGCCCATGATGGCCCGTCGATTATTATTGCTTATGCACCGTGCATAGCGCATGGCGTGGATTTATCGAACAACCATCGTCAACAGACTTTAGCGGTAAAAAGTGGGCATTGGCCTTTGTTTAGATTTGATCCGAGCAAAGCCAAAGCGGGCAAGAATCCGATGAAATTAGATTCCGCTGAGCCGTCTATTCCGTATCGTGATTTTGTGAAAACTGAAACCCGTTTTAGCATGTTATGGCAAACCCATCCTGATGATGCCGAAGCCTTTTTAGCTCAAGCACAATTGGATGTGACGCATCGTTATCACTATTACAAACAACTCGCTGAACTGGAATGGACGGACGCAACTTCCGTGTCGGCGGTCAAAGCGCAACTTAAAATAGATAGTGCTAAGGAGACTGAACATGATTGATTTATCAACCCAGTATTTAGGTTTAAAACTCGCTAATCCCTTAGTGCCATCGGCTTCACCGTTAAGTAAAGACCTTAGTACCGCAAAACAATTAGAAGATGCTGGCGCCTCGGCTTTAGTGATGTATTCTTTATTTGAAGAGAAGATCGTTGCAGAAGAACAGCAGTTACAACGTTTTTATTATCAACAAGGCATAGGGCATGGCGAGGCGGATTCTTTTCATCCCGTGTCTTATGAGATCAAAACGTATCAAGAGCAGTATTTAGAACACCTTCAGCAACTTAAAGCGGCTTTAGCTATTCCGGTTATTGCCAGTTTAAACGGTTCCTCTATTGGCGGTTGGGTGGATTATGGTCAGCAATTACAAGAGGCTGGTGCGAATGCGCTAGAACTTAACTGTTACTATTTAGCGGCGAATGCCGAAGAGAGTAGTGCTGACGTAGAGAATCGATATTTAGAAATCTTACGGGAATTAAAGTCGGTGGTGAGTTTACCCATTACCATGAAACTCTCTTCGCAGTTTAGTTCGCCGATTCATTTTGCTAAACGTTTAGAAGCCGCAGGAGCAGAAGGTGTGGTGTTATTTAATCGCTTTTATCAGCCGGATATTGATTTAGAAACGCTAGAAGTATTGCCCACTTTAGAATTGTCTACGCCACAAGAAGCTTTGTTACGTATTCGTTGGACGGCTTTACTCTATGGGCGTACCGAAATGTCTTTGGCAGTGACTGGCGGCTTTCATCACGCGCCTGAGGTTATAAAAGCCTTATTAGCCGGTGCGGATGTGGTGCATTTGTGTAGTGTGTTATTGCAACACGGCGTAGGGCACTTGAGCCAAATTTTGGCAGATATGCAAGCTTGGTTAGCCGCGCATGAGTATGAATCTATTCAACAATTAAAAGGCAGTGTCAGTCAGAAAAATGCGATTGATCCCAGTGCGTATGAGCGGGCGAATTATGTGCAGGTGTTAGATAATTATAGTTCGCCTAAAGGCGTGTTGCGCTAGTATGTTTTAATGTGTATTTACACCTTATGTGGATTATGCAGCTCTGGATAATGATGTACTTAGAGCGGGTAATGCTTACTTAAGAGCTGGTAAAGGTTGGGTGAGTCTAAAGCCTGCGCGTTTGCTACAGATAAGGTATGGGTAGGAGCAGATATTAGTTTGTTAAGAGCTGGTAATGGCTTAGCTACTCTAAAGGTATCCTGAATTACAGTAAGTAGACGAGTATCTGTTCTTAAGCACGCGGATTTAACTTGATGTTCTATTGATAAGCTTAACGCCGTTCGCGCTACTCTGAGTATGTATCAATCTGCTCTAAACGCTGCCACTTAAGAGTAAATAAGGCTTTACCAGCTCTTAGTAGATGCTTATCTGCGGGGGATTTAAAAGCGGGGTTCTTGGTATTTTATTGTAAATCAGTGGGTTATTTGGAGTGGCTGATTTGTCGTATCTTATAAAGCGCGTTTTAGGTGATGCGTTTAGCACTAATGACTGATATATTATTCCATATCTCGTTTTTATTAACGACCTAATCAGTAAAAGCACTTGATTGGGCAATTACCCTAATAAACGCAGCATATCAACAGGATAGCCTTTGATCATTCCCATGATACTGCGATTCATATCTTTTATGATTGATGGAAATTTGTAGCTATGCAGCGAGTCTTCTGCAAAATGGCAGGTATACATAAACGCTAATTCATTCATAGAGCCTAATACTTGTTTGCTTTGGGTATTGGCATAGTTAAGCGTGCTACATTCCGCCATTACCTTATCTATAAAGCCACTATCAAAATCTTCTTCATTAAGAATGCACTGCAAATAACCTCTAAATGTTTCTTTAAGATCATAAGCTTGGTTCTGGTACAGTTCTGGGATTATGAAATTGAATAAGGTTTTATCATTAACAAACAAGATGCCGTGACTGCCATTAATCTCAATTAGATTTGCATACCAAGAACCAAATACCGAAGTATCAATAAGTTCATTGGCAAGATCACTGGGTTTTATGCCAATGGTCTTTTGAAGTTTCTTTGTGCAACGAATCAGCGTCATTAAGGTAATTTATCTAGTGGGGTGTTAGTCAAAATTATACGACATTTAAGCATATTCGCTAATCACTATTAAGCAGGCTGGGCAGCATATTGTTATATTGTTGATTGATAGATCAGTGTTAGAAGGAAGGATATGTTTTATAACGCGTAGTATGTTTAACCATCGAGGATTTAATTAATAATTGTGTAGACCTTGCAAGGCATGGGCTGTAAATACGATTTCCGCTGGGGGTATTCTAGCTAATAAAGTAGGTTTATAGTTTTCCTAAACACGAATTAACATTAGCTTCAGCAGATTTAGTTAGTTTGTCGCGGTTGAAATTACTGTATATCCTGCCCCAAGGAATATATGTTCCTTGGGGTGGAGGATTGGTGACTGCATATACTAGTAATATCAGCCTATCATTATTTCTATAAACCGATACGTCTTAGTATGCAGTTAATATGCAAATATCAAAATCGCCCGTTACGCGGGATAAGCAAAGAGTTAAATAGATGAATAGTTAAAAAGCCCGCACTGCCCGTACTGGGAGTGGATTGCCCTTACTTATGGGGAACTGGTTGCCACCGTGGAAATGCTGGGACCACGCGTCGCCAGCATCGTACTCAGTAGAACTCCAGTAGCTGCTATTAGAAAAACCACCAACACCCAAATCCTGTAAATTATTATACATCCACTTAAGCTCACTGAGTGATGGTAAAAACCAATCCCCAGGTAATGTGGTAGCAGTCGAATAAGCATGAGCAGCATTGGCGGCACCCGAGGTACAACCCCCAAGCATTGCTGTTGTATTCGCCTTGCCCGCGCCTACCGCATAGCTAGACCAACCTGATACGGCAGGGATAGAATGTGTGGTGTCACTACACCAAGCTACTTTGGCGATATCTGTTGGAGCAGCTTCCAAATATGTAAAGCCAGGATATTGGTCCTCTTTATCCACAAGGAATATCCATCCACCCCCTGGGCCAACAGCACCTATTTTGCAAGCTTCTTTGCCACTTGTACCACAAATCATTGCGTAGTTAAATGAACCGTCAGTGCCCAATATTTGCCAAGCCTTAATTACTTTCGCAGGATTTTTATTCTTATTAGCGGCAATTAAAGATAAATAGGTCTTATTGGTAAAAGTAACCACATCACCCGCCGCATAAGTTTCAGTTGCGGCCCATTTACCATAGTAAGAACCCAATTTGATAGCCGCTTGCGCTGTCTGGACATTAAAATATAAGCATAGTAAAGCAGATAAAGCGATGTTTCTCAGAAAGGCAGTGCACATAATTGAATTTCTAGGTAATGGTCAGTTGACAAGATAGTTACAGTGGATTCTAAGTTAATCTTTGAATATTAACAAATTATTTTATAGCAATACCTTCGCCAATCTATATGAGCGATTTTTAAATATCGGAGTAAGTAGAAAGGCCAGAGAAGGTAGAATACTCATTCTGAGAAAGCATCCGCACCCAAACTGACCATGAACGAAATGATAGCAATATTAAGCACGCTGAGTCCAC
>CAIQNQ010000260.1 GCA_903873165.1 uncultured Methylococcaceae bacterium
CGGCCGCAATACTTGAAATGACTGCATTAAATGAAAATTTTTGTTTGGCTTCTGTAGTGGCTTTTGTATTAATAGCGGCTTTCCTGTCGTCATTCGAAATTACTTTAAGTTTAGCAGGGTTTTAAATTGGGAATTGCTGGTCTGCGGGTGCTAATACCCTTTATAAATTAGATTCATTAAAAGATTTATTAGGTGGATTACAAGCTAAAGCAATGCTTATTAGTTTTACAGAACCCAATAAGTTTTTTGTGCAAAGGGCAGGTGATCTAAGAATTGCAGTGTGTTCCTATAAAGAGTTGCCCCATTTGAGCGCTAGATTGTTGAATTGGATTAAATGAAAAACATATTACTGTGTACGTTGGGCGGTAGTTGGGCGGTCATTCCTGAAGTGTATGGATTTTTAGCTCCAGAAATATTACCTTTATATGCACATCATCCGCAGCAAGGGGTTATTAAACAGCTTAAAGAAGATTATCAATTAGTTGCACCGGATGAAATTTGGGTTTGCACAACCCAAGGCGTGCAAACTGAAAATAGTTTAGTTCAGCTTAAACGTTGGATATTAACGATTCAAAATCCCCCGGTGTTAAGAATCTGGCAAGCAAAAGGTACAGATCAACTAGCGACGCAAGCAGAATGTGATCATATTAAGGAGTTGATTGTTAGGGCTTGTCTTAAAGCCCACCAAACAGTTAATGAAGCCAAGGCGGGGCAGGTGATCTTGTCATTAGCGGGCGGTCGTAAAACCATGAGTGCTGATATGCAATGGGCCGGTAGTTTGTTTGGTTGTGCGGCTTTATTGCATGTGATTGGTTCTGATGCTTTACCTGATGAACTTAGAAAACCTGAACCAGCTTTATTGAGTAAAGCATTACCAGAACTATACGCTAGTTGTATTATGCCTTTGGTGGCAGGCAAGACAACACACAGTGATTTATTGGATATTTCTGTTGATGGCGTTGAGCCTGTTTTGGGTAGTACGTTGTATCCTTTAGAATTACCAGCAGCTAATCAGGTTGTTTTATTTAGGCATCCTTCTTTATCGTTGACTGTTGAGTTGATTAAGCGTGAAAAAGCCAGTAGTCGGTTGTTTGGTAATTATCTCTTAGAAATTAGTCAAGATGAGCGGCATGAAAACTGGCGTAGTCTTTATCGTTTACCTCCTAGGCTTATTAACCAACTCCGACAAACATATTTAAAGGATGAGCATCTTGACTGGTTGATTAAATTACCAAAAGCAGATTTACACAGGCATTTAGGCGGCTGTTTAGATTTATCGGCTCAGCGTCAGGTAGCCAATGCAATTTTGGATAGTTTAACGGCTGATGAACAATTTTATGCTAAACAAAACATCCAATTTTTATTAGATTTGGAAGAGTGGCCTTGGGCTTGGCCAGAACAGCTCAAACAAGAGGGCGTGCGTAGTCATAATAGTGTTGCTTTGTTGATTTATGCAACTGATAAACAGTTACAGCATAACTTATGGAACGTTACTGAGCCACGTTTGGCTTTAAGAAATAATGAGAGAGGATTTTCTGCTTATGAACGTCCAGGCGAATTAACAGGTTCTGCATTATTAACTCATCCAGCCAGTATTAAACCCTATGTACATGCGCTTATTAAGCAAACATTAGCTGAAGGATTGGTTTATGTTGAGTTACGGGGTAGTCCACAAAAGTATGGTGATGGTTTAACATTTATTAAACAATTTTATGATGCCTTGCAATTAGAGTTGGCAAGCTTGTCAGAAACCTATAGACCACAATTTCGCTTTATCATTATTGCAGATCGTCGTGCTGATGTTTTAACTTTAAAAGAAACCATAAAGCTAGCGGTTGATGCTAAATGTGCCTTACCTGATTTTGTGGTGGGTTTGGATATGGCTGGAGATGAACAACAAACCAAACCTAAGGATATCGCTCATTTATTTACACCAGCGTTTGAATATTGTTTACCGATTACAATTCATGCTGGTGAGGGTGAAAAGGCCGAATCCATTTGGCAGGCGGCTTATCATTTACATGCTGATCGTATTGGTCATGGGTTAACGTTAAATGATAATGATAATTTGGCACAACGGTTCCGTGATCGGAATATTTGTTTAGAGCTTTGTCCTACCTCTAATCGTGAGGTGGTTGGGTTTAAAGATCAACGTTATCAGTATTCTGAACATTTTCCAGAGTATCCTTTACTGGATCTCTGGCGTAAAGGTTTGCCTTTAACGCTTTGTACTGATAATCCTGGCATAAGTAGAACCACACTGGCTGAAGAATATTTAACTGCGGCGGCTATGTCTGATTATCAACTGACGCTTTGGGATGTGTTAAGTCTTATCAAACAAAGCTTTGTGCATTGCTTTTTGTCGGGTGACGAGAAAGAAAAGTTAATTAAGCAGGTTGATGCGCGGTTGTACCAATTGATTTCTGATCAGCCTGAGCTTGATTCTAATTTGAATTGATTTTTTCTGTTGATTATGACAACTTATATTATAAATTCACCCATTTTAACGGCTTATGGTCATTGGCAGTTTGATGGACCAATATCTAAAGTTGAGGCGGTTGCGTTATTACAAGATGGATTTGTATCTGCAATTGGTCATTCTGCCAGTGCTGATGTGTTGTCTAATTATCTAAGTATTGAAATTCCTGTCAATCGCATTCAAATAAGTATGCTCACGGGTGATAAAGCTTTGGTGCTAAGATTATTAAGTAGACTACCTGAAGGAAAAGTGCTTGATCATGAAGAACTTGTTAGAATTCCATTTGAATTAGGCGTGTTAACTCGATATTAGTGAGCTTTTGATTTATTCCAGTCAAAAAAGTCATTTAATAAATTAGAACGTATCAATTTGAATAGGGCTAGATAACAAGCAATCAGGCAAAATAGCAAAATTCGTATAGGGTATCGTAAATATAGAGCAAAAAGCAAAAAAAAGCGCCCTAACCGAGAAGAGTTAGGACGCAATAGGTATGAAACCCAGATACACACATGAATCTTAATACTTACAAATCTAAACCTCTAAAAATTGCACAGCGTTTAAATACCTCTAAACTAGGCTGAACATCTTTATGCTGGCAATATTTAGCGACCAACTTAGCCAAGCCTTTAATATCTCTACCCGTTGCCGCAGGAAACACGCTCACTAATTGAGCGATTAAACTTGGATCAACTGACAAATTAAATTGCTCTATCATCACTTGCCAAATTTGTTTTCTAGCTAATTCATCAGGGGGGTAATATTTAATTAAAGCGATACAACGAGATACAATCGCTTCATCAATATCATCCACTCTATTGGTCGTTAAAAATAACAATCCATTAAAGTATTCTAAAACTCTCAGAAATACACCGACCACGGCATTCATGGCAATATTATTGTCGCGGCGTTGAATATAAACATCAGCCTCATCAATTAACATCACCGCCCCCCAACGTTGCGCACGCGTTAACACATCCTTTAAGGCTTTCTCCATTTCACTAACACTGAGACCTAACTGCCCAGAATGCACCCGATACAAAGGACGTTTTATAATCTCTGAATACACTTCAGCGGTTAAGGTCTTACCGACACCCGCAGGGCCAGCGCATAAAACCGTAGTCCCACCCGATTTACCTTCGACAATATCATCCATCAACACATCCATTTCAGCGGTGAGGATATCGATTAAATCTATTTGTTCTTCTCTAAGAATTAACTTTTCTTTTAATTCAGGCTGATACCGATAAGGCTCGATATCGTTCACATGCACCCACAAATGATGGTGCAACTCTAAATGAAACATTAACAAATAGCCATGCACGGGTAGTTCGGTAAACACACCTTTTGGAATATCGGTATGCGAAGCTTCAATCTCTTGCTCAACTTGCACATTATAGCGGTTGCTTTTTGCAGCTTTACGTAAATACTTGGCAAGAATATCGCCCGTTACATCCACGTTTAAACTGCGTTCACTTAAAATACTTTCATCACAAACTAACCGAGCTGTACCGCCTTGTGACGATAAAATCACTACATCTTTACGCGCCCAATCGGTATTACGATGACTAGCCGTTGGATCTTCTGCAAAAAAACCAATGCCTTTCCCTGAAAATTGCGCACCGGATTGACCACACCAGTCAAAATATTTTTCTGCAGAAACATCATAAGCAGCCATTAACTCGGGGGTCTCTTTTAGATACCCTTTAGCGGCAAAAATTTCTGTCAGTGTTTTTTCAGCAATGTCTCTCGCTCTAATAGTAATAGTAGAAACGGCGATCTTGCCTTTAGTATTTGCTTTAATTTCAAGCGTTATACGCCCCGACTCTTCTTCACCCGAGGGCGTATAGTCCAAGCGAGTCAATAAATAAGCCATGGGCTTACCCGCCACATTAGCTTGAAATAACCAACCTTTGATTGCATCATTTATAAAGTATTTTGCACAAGCCGGTAATAACTGCTCTAAATCGTCCTCAGAAAATCGGCACGTATCCTCATTCATCGCCTTATGCAGCGTAGCGATTTGCGCCGCTTGGCCTTGCATTTCTGGGCCAGCCTTATCATACAGATCTTTCAAAAAACTAAGCTCGTTAGAATTTAGTTTTTTGAAAGCTATTTCAGCTTTATTACCAAAACGTAATTGATCTTTTAAAATTGATAGTAGAGGAAACTCAGCCACTAAAGCTTCGACATATTGACGTTCAATCTGTAGTTTCATCAACTCACCCAAGTAAAAATTATAAGCATATCAATATTAACCGTTGCATAAGTTACTGCATGAAATAAGATTGAATGGCATGATTCCAAATATCACTGTTCAAAGTTAATATTTTATGTCGAATTGTAGGAGTGGCTTTACTCACGAGTTCGTGGCTAAAGCCACTCCTACTGCATACTTGCAAAAACTTATATGACGATTAATACAATAATACTGATAAAAACATACTTTCATCAGTATCACTGCCCCTGAGTAAAGGGGAAATAATCACACGGCTTAAATAGCCCCTACAGACGCTTCTTTAACAACCACAAAAGTATTAGCTTCTGCTTCTTCATAAGACACCAATTCTGCTTTTATTTTATAAGTTTTAGCGGCAGCATAAGCGATTGCAACTTTGTCTTCAGCTGATTGACCTTTTAATTCACTCTTTTCTATGTATAACTCTTCAAGTAACTCATTCCAAACTAAGCCTTGTTTAAAAGGTAATAGGCCGTATTTAACGCCTTCCAATTCAACTATTAAGGCTTTAGAAATATTTTCGACATACACTAAGGCAACCGCATCAGGAGCAATATCCGCTTTATACTTTTCAACAAAAACAGGTAACAAATCTAATGTAGGTAACAACCCATTAATAAATTTAATAGTGTCATTTTCAACAATTAAAGCCGAATGAATAAATAGGGCTTCAGGGGGTCTACGGTCAGTTTCTGATCCTTCACGCAAGGTGCCTTCTTTTAACACTAAATCTCCACGATAAGCATAAACACCCGCATCACTGGTTTGACCATTAACCAAAGTGACCGTCAATAAACCTTGTTCTTCGTATTTTTCTAATAACATAATTACCACTCCCAAGCAGATTAAAATTAAATAGTGGTACCTACTAACAAGAGGTACTTCCTGATAAAAAAAGTGTGATTACCCTCTTTTTTATATGGAATAAGCAAAACACTTGCCAATATTAAATATCATCGACTCCCAGTAACCATATAATTTATCATTCGCATGGTTATAAAATTACTTATCGAAAAAACAATATCTTATTAACACACGCAAAAAGTTTTTTTACCGTCTATTGTAAGAAGAGGGTAATAGAAATAGATAATGGACTCAGTCACTGTAGCAAAGCTGACAAAACAAATTAACTATCTGTGTCATAATTAACAATTGAGATTTTTAAAGAAGATGTGCGTACAAAACCAAAATCTTATACGCACAGATATTGAAACTACCGAGCTGGTTTAGGACACCAAGTTTGTTTATAACGCTTAACACCATGGACAATAGTTATTTTTATCTTACTAATACAGCGACGACTCATTTTACCGCCTCTAAAAACTCAGCGACATCAAGATCTAAAATTTCAAGACCCACTTTTTTACAATACCGAATTTCCTTATTGGTCGGATTTTTATTTAACACCCAACCTTTTTTATCAGCAGCCCCATACAAGATATCACTCATCACCATCCGTTCTGAATCACGATTTAAAGGGACACCAATCAACAAATATTGTTTACCTTTACGATAGTCTTTTAAGAACTCTGGTATGGCAAAGCCACCCATTAATTCCGTGATGTAATCGACATAATCTGCATCAGAGGCAATAAAGTTAGCTTCGGGTTTAGGAGTACCCATGGGTTTAAACAAAATGGGTAAACTCGAATCCACCTGCTCTTGAGTAATTTCAAAATAAGCACTTCCATCAAATTGATACAGTTTGTATCTAAATTGGCTGGCGGTAATTCTAGCCACACCCACTATTAATGTGTGCTCTTCATCCGCATAGGTATCTTGTAATTGAGTGTCACGATTAATATCGATAACATAAGATGGCTTCCAGTCTGCAAGCCAGTCATGCATAGCGGCACGCGTCCATTCAGTATCGCCGCCATAAAGTTTCGTTAAAAACTGATTAACAAAGTTTCTGCCTTTCTTTAACTCTTGATTCATGGCTGCTCTAGGAAACTCATACATCAACTTTGGCGCCATTGGATTGCCATTGTTCATAGCCAAAATAAGACTATTACTATCCGCAGGCATTGGCGCCCCTGTTAATTTATGGGTGGCATCAAACAATACCCCAGGCCCTAAATACGGCACCACACTTTTATTATATAAGCCCTCTAAAATTTCTGATAAAACAGCTGATGTCATGATAATACTCCTTGATTAATAATTTCATAAAAGCAAAAGCAATAATCAAACCAGCTTCATGTAGCTAGATAATTATATTTTAAATCATATTAATACAAAGAGTTACAAACAGAGGGGGACGGTGATAAAACAATGAACAGCTATCAATGTTGTTATGTATCTAACAATCCAGCTAATAAACCACACTGTTAACAAGCCTACACAAAAACCCAACAAAATGTATGAAAGTTAACGCAAGATTCACAAAGCCACAAAAAACTTAATATATATAATTCAACAAGTTAATACATAAATACAACTTTGGCACAGCCATTGCTTTAAATAAAATGTCATCAACAACAACATCTCATTAACGAGGAGAAAATCATGGCATTACGTCAATGTGCAATATATGGTAAAGGTGGTATCGGTAAATCAACTACGACTCAAAACTTAGTGTCTGCACTTGCAGAACTAGGCAATAGCGTAATGATTGTAGGTTGTGATCCTAAAGCGGATTCTACACGTTTAATTCTACATGCAAAAGCTCAAACTACTATCATGAGTTTAGCGGCTGAAGCAGGTAGTGTTGAAGATTTAGAATTAGAAGACGTATTGAAAGCGGGTTACCGTGGCATTAAATGCGTTGAATCAGGTGGTCCAGAGCCAGGTGTTGGTTGTGCGGGTCGTGGTGTTATCACTGCGATTAACTTCTTAGAAGAAGAAGGCGCGTATGACGATGAACTTGACTTCGTATTCTATGACGTACTTGGAGACGTTGTATGCGGTGGTTTCGCGATGCCAATTCGTGAAAACAAAGCGCAAGAAATTTACATCGTATGTTCAGGCGAAATGATGGCGATGTATGCAGCTAACAACATTGCTAAAGGTATCGTGAAATACGCTAACTCTGGCAGCGTGCGTTTAGCAGGTTTAATTTGTAACTCACGTGAAACTGCACGTGAAGATGAATTAATCTCAGCTTTAGCCGCAAAAATCGGTACTACTATGATTCACTTTGTACCACGTGACAACGTAGTACAACGCGCTGAAATTCGTCGTATGACAGTAATCGAATACGAACCAGAAGCTAAACAAGCTGAAGAATATCGTCAATTAGCGATAAAAATCCGTGACAACAAAAACTTTGTTATTCCAACACCGATCACTATGGATGAGTTGGAAGAGTTAATGATGGAATTCGGTATTATCGATGACGTTGATGAATCTATCGTTGGTAAAACAGCGGCAGAAGAAGCAATCGCTTAAATAAGTAAACTCTGTAGAGATAAAAGCCTTTATCTCTACAGAATCCTGTCCTAAAACCTGTCTGTGGGGGATTACCCACGACAAACTAGGAGAATAACATGGCTGCTCTAACGAAAGAAGAAACCGAAGCACTCATTCAAGAAGTGCTTGAAATTTATCCTGAACAAGCTAAAAAAGATCGTGCTAAGCATTTAGCAGTCAACGATCAATCGATTGAAAAATCAAATAAATGTATTACCTCTAACCGTAAATCCCTACCGGGTGTCATGACCATTCGTGGTTGTGCTTATGCGGGTTCAAAAGGGGTGGTATGGGGTCCTATCAAAGATATGATCCATATTTCACATGGCCCAGTAGGCTGTGGACAGTATTCTCGAGCAGGTCGTCGTAACTATTACGTAGGCACTACCGGTATCAATACCTTCGGTACTATGAACTTTACGTCTGACTTCCAAGAAAAAGACATCGTGTTTGGTGGCGATAAAAAACTTGCCAAAATCATGAATGAAATCGAAGCACTATTCCCATTAAACAAAGGCATCAGTATCCAATCTGAATGTCCAATCGGTTTAATTGGTGACGATATTGAAGCGGTTGCTAAAAAAGCGAACAAAGAAATCGGTAAACCTGTCGTGCCTGTGCGTTGTGAAGGCTTCCGTGGTGTGTCTCAATCATTAGGGCATCATATTGCTAATGACGCGATCCGGGACTGGGTTTTAGAAAACCGTGATGGTGATGAAAGCTTCCCTACTACACCTTATGATGTTGCTGTGATTGGTGACTATAACATCGGTGGTGATGCTTGGGCCTCACGTACGTTGTTAGAAGAAATGGGCTTACGCGTTGTCGCTCAATGGTCTGGTGACGGTACTATTGCCGAAATGGAAAAAACGCCAAAAGTTAAACTTAACTTAATCCATTGCTATCGTTCAATGAACTACATTGCACGTCACATGGAAGAAAAATACAAAATTCCCTGGATTGAATATAACTTCTTTGGCCCAACCAAAATTGCTGAATCATTACGCAAAATTGCGGCGTTATTTGATGAAACTATTCAAGCTGGCGCTGAAAGAGTTATCGCTAAATATGAAACGGAATATGAAGCCGTTATCGCAAAATACAAACCTCGTTTACAAGGTAAACGCGTTATGTTGTATATCGGTGGTCTACGCCCTCGTCACGTCATCGGTGCTTATGAAGATTTAGGCATGGAAGTCGTAGGGACTGGTTATGAATTTGGTCATAACGACGATTACGATCGTACTATCAAAGAAATGGGTAATGCTACTTTGATTTATGACGATGTCACAGGTTATGAGTTCGAAGAATTCGTTAAACGGGTAAAGCCTGATTTAATCGGTTCTGGTGTTAAAGAAAAATATATCTTCCAAAAAATGGGTGTGCCTTTTAGACAAATGCACTCATGGGATTATTCAGGCCCATATCATGGCTACGATGGTTTTGCTATCTTTGCTAGAGATATGGACATGACCTTGAATAACCCTTGCTGGAAACAAGTGAAAGTGCCTTGGAAAACGGACGATACGTCTAAAGTAGCTGTTGCCGCTGGCGCATAAATATTTGTATGACTGACTTTAGCGACACTGGGTGTTGCTAAAGTCTACCTTTCCTTCAACTGTCGTCCACAGATTGGTGGCGCGTAGGAGCTTATCATGAGTCAAGATGTAGAAAATATCCAACCAAGTTATCCATTATTTCGTAATGACGAATATAAAGAAAATTTAGCGAACAAGCGCGAACAATATGAAGAGCGTCATGAACAAGCGAAAATAGATGAAGTATTTCAATGGTCAACTACCAAAGAATATCAAGAACTTAATTTTAATCGCGAAGCGTTAACAGTTAACCCTGCTAAAGCCTGCCAACCCTTAGGCGCTGTGTTATGTGCGTTAGGTTTTGAAAAAACGATGCCTTACGTACACGGCTCTCAAGGCTGTGTCGCTTACTTCCGTACTTACTTTAACCGTCACTTCAAAGAGCCTATTGCCTGTGTATCAGACTCTATGACAGAAGACGCAGCGGTATTTGGTGGTCAAAAGAACATGATGGCGGGTTTAGAAAATGCAAAAGCATTGTACAAACCCGACATTATTGCTGTATCGACTACGTGTATGGCGGAAGTTATCGGTGACGACTTAAACGCCTTCATCAATAACACTAAAAAAGCCGGTCATATTGAACAAGATTATCCAACGCCTTATGCGCATACTCCAAGTTTCGTGGGTAGCCATACCACAGGTTGGGATAACATGTTTGAAGGTATGATTAAGTACTTTACCTTAAACCACATGGACGACAAAAAAGTCGGCTCTAACGGTAAAATCAACTTAGTACCTGGCTTTGAAACTTACTTGGGTAACTACCGAGTCATGCACAGAATGATGAAAGAAATGGGCGTTGACTATACGCTCATGAGTGATCCATCAGAAGTGTTAGACACCCCAGCAGATGGTACATTCCGTATGTATGCAGGCGGCACTACTCAAGCTGAATTAAAAGACTCTCCTAATGCAATTGATACTTTATTGTTACAACCTTGGCAGTTAGAAAAAACTAAAAAGTTTGTACAATCTATCTGGCATCAACCTGCTACTGCGATCAACATTCCAATGGGCTTAGAGTGGACTGATGAATTCTTGATGAAAATCTCTGAATTAACCGGCAAACCGATCCCAGCTTCATTAGAATTAGAACGTGGTCGTTTAGTGGACATGATCACTGACTCTCACACGTGGATGCACGGTAAAAAGTTCTCTTTATACGGCGATGCTGACTTTGTGATGGGGATGACCAAATTCTTATTAGAATTAGGTGCCGAACCAACAGATGTATTATGTAACCATGCCAACAAACGTTGGGCAAAAGCTATGGACAAAATGTTGAAAGACTCTCCTTATGGCCAAAACACGGTCGTGCATACGGGTAGAGACTTATGGCATTTCCGTTCATTAGTCTTTACTAACAAACCTGACTTCATGATTGGTAACTCTTATGGCAAGTTCATTCAACGTGATACTTTCTATAAAGGTGAAGAGTTTGAAGTGCCATTAATCCGTATCGGCTTCCCCATCTTTGATAGACATCATTTACATAGAATGACAACTCTTGGTTATGAAGGTGCTATTTATATGCTAACTACCTTAGTTAATGCCGTCCTAGAACAATTGGACAAAGAAACTAAAGGTATGGGTACCACCGACTATAACTACGATTTAATTCGTTAACAAAATCCCCCTAGCCCCCTTTAACAAAGGGGGAATAGTAAAAGCAGGACTGTTATTCCCCCCCTTTGACAAAGGGGGGTTAGGGGGGATTTATCAAAGCGTGTAAATGGAGAATGTTATGCCGAGTGTCATGTTAAAGAAAAACGCTGAAGGGAAATTAGTCTTCTACGTACCCAAAAAAGATTTGGAAGAAGTGGCTGAATCCGTTGAATTTGATACCCCAGAAAAATGGGGTGGTGAAGTACTACTCAGTGATGGCTCAAGATATTACTTTGATCCGATTGATGGACAGCCGGACTTTCCCGTTACTTTACGCGCAAAACGTGTCGATTCAGGAGAATAATCATGTCGTTATATATTGTTGCAGCGGATTGTATATCATGTGGAGACTGTGAACCCGTATGTCCCACTAACTCTATCACCGAAGGTAAAATAGTTTTTGAAATTGATAAAAAGACTTGTACTGAATGTGAAGGGGATTTTGATGTCCCACAATGCGTAAAAGTGTGCCCTATTGATAATTGTATTTTGCCATTAGAGGCATAATATTATGAGCAGCCAGGGCACTATGACAAGAGAACTGGCTTTACGTATCGGGTTAGCGTCCCTCGCTTTACCCGATACTGATGCCAAAGGTTTATTTAATATTCTAACTGAGATTTTAGGCTTCCCCTTAACCGAAGAAAAAATCGCCGGGATCACTGTATCCACTCTAAAGGCCGCCCGTGCTGGGGTGCTTGCGTTTATTGATGACAATAAATTGCGCACGGCTTTAGACATTCTTAACACCGATATTGAAACAGGACTACCTGTTAGACCTAGCATTCATCCTTATCAAGACGGCGACTTACCTAATTCAATTCGTATTGCTTTTGCTACCAATGACGCCTACACAGTCAATGGGCATTTTGGCAATTGTACTCAATTTTTAGTCTATCAACTCTCAGTTAATACCGCTTACTTAATTGATATTCGGGTGCCTGATCACGAGAACCATCCTGAGATAGAAGATAAAAACACTTACCGTGCCGAACTAATTAGCGATTGCAAAGTCGCCTATATGGCTTCTGTCGGTGGCCCTGCGGCTGCAAAAATTGTCCGCATTGGTATCCACCCTTTAAAACTATCAGGGACTGAAAAAATCTCTGACGTCATAGCAGAATTGCAAACTGTTATGGCTATCTCACCACCGCCTTGGCTTGCTAAAGCAATGGGCGTTGATGCGTCTGAGCGTTTTAAATTTGAACGGGAGAGCGTAGGATGATTGAAGTTAATCAACTAAATGAAATCGCCCAAATTTTAGAAACATCCGGTGTTAATGATGCCACGGTATCGTTGCTTAGGCCACAATATCAACCCATACATTTCACCTATTGTAGCGATGATGATTTACCGAATAATAGTCCTGTCCTTGAACGATCAGACTTTAACTTATATTTAATTGATGGTAGGGAACACTGTCTCTGTATAACGAGTGATTTTTCAGTGGCTACTGGCATTGTGGTTGCTGAAATTTATCCAGAATAAACGGAACGCTTATGTTTGGTAATGACACGCCTGTTAGTTTACCAGTTGCCGATTGTAGTTTTTGTCCGTTTCGGGGCAAAACGCTGTTAATGGGTCGCTGTATGCCGGGTGACACCTGTGTGGTTGCTGAAAGCGGTCGCCAAATCGATCGTTTTTTTAGAATCAATCCCGTGTATGCCCCTCAATATCTCAATGATGCCTTTTGGGAGCGGCGTGCCATTGCTGTGCGCTATGCGCCTCAAAAGGATTTGATAGCACTGATAACGGATGAAGACGAAGTTGTCAGACGAGCCGTCGCTTACCGCTTACCGCCTAGCCAATTGTCGGCCTTGATGAAAGATCCTGATCGTGAAGTTCGCATGACCGTGGCGGATCGTATTGGTTTAGAATCCTTAGAGTTATTAGCCAATGACCCTGACTACATTGTCAGATTGACTGTAGCCCGAAGACTGCCACCTGGACGTTTATTTCGCTTAATTCGCGATAATGACTCAGAAGTTAGAAAAGTGGTTGCCGAACGCTTACCTGAAGTCAGCTTAGGGCTCATGACCCATGATGAATCGCCAGAAGTTAGACGACTAATAGCCGAACGAATGAGTCCAGAAAATGCGGTGACCTTGCTAACTGACAGTGATTGGGTCGTGCGTTATATTGCTGCTCAGCGAGCACCGACCGAAACATTACCGTGTTTACTAGATGACCCAGAGCCAGACGTAAGAGCGGTGGTAACTGCGCGTTTAAGTAATACTGCTCCTAATGACTAGGGCAGTGATAAATAGGAACCTCATAATGGCTAGTCAAGCTTCCCAACTCAATGGTCAAGAAATAGCTAAGATTTGCAAACAAACGTTGGCAAATTCAGATAACGAAGCGCTATTAACAAAAATCCAAGCCTTAAGCCCCAACACCCCCATCCGCTTAGGCAGAACCGGTAATGAATGGTATCGCCTAGGTGGCATCGTTGATAAAACGGGGCATCGCATCGCGGATGACTTAGTCGAGTGGACTGAAAGAACCTATATAGAATGCGGTAGAAACTTACAGACCCTCATTGATCATGCCCGTGCGCAAAGCCTGATTGCGACGCGCCAAACCGGAAATACCCTGCACTTTATTGTGCAAACGGGGACTAATGCCGAACAATTTATCCAAATTGACATTGATAAGACCCAAGAAGCCGCAGATCGATTCTTAGTCAATGAACACTGCCCACCTGAAGATTTAGAAGAATTTATTGATCCTTTAGATCCTGAGTGTATTGATGCCTTCAACATTGGGACGGCGAGGTATTCTTATCGTCGTAAAACCGACGTGGAAGTCTTTATGACTGAAATCAATAAATATCACCCCAATGAACATCCAGCGCAACGCTTTATGGACGATTGGAATCGCAGTAGTGCTAATCAGCAAGCGATCTTCTCGAATGATTGGATCATTCGACCGTTTCGTAATACCGGTCGTTTTGGTGAGCAAATCATCAATGTTGAAATCATCAACACGCAACAAAAAAACGTCACTCAGTTTGAAGATGTGATGGGTAAAAAAGGTCTCGCCTTAAACAACTTATTAATGCGTTTTGATAGACAAGTCGGCTATCCTTTCGCGTGGTTTTTTTATATGACGAAGGGTGATTTAGTACCTATACAAACGGGTTTAACCGTTTATAAAGACATCACGGGAGATTATTCCTACTTACCGGAACGTGATGCCACTATTCTGAAGGATTGGGTGACAAATCCCTATAGAGTCTGACACAACCTTCTTTCAACACCGGCTGAGATAAAGCTCAGTCAATTTTAATCAACAGGAGTAACTATTATGTCAATAGCCCAAATTAAAGCTTTTTCTGAAGAATCTAAAACTAATCCTGAATTACAGGCAAAACTTTTAGAAGTACAGAAGATAAGAGAACTGATTGCCCTAGGTAAAGATTACGGCTTCGAATTAGATGAAGTAGAACTTTATCCACCCAATGAACCGCAATTCGTTGAAGAGCAACTTTCAGAAAGAATGCAAAAAGCCTTATTAAGAGTTTAAGGCAGGATTTCTTATATATTTCTCTTAAGGTAGGAAGCCATAGTCTAACCACAACTTTAGCGGTAGTGGCTCCTACCTTTTCAGCAATGGCAAAATCATTAGCGTCTGGGTTGTTCCAATCAATCAACCACTCGGTTAATTAAAGCCTCGCTCACACCACGCTTTTTTAGATTAGCCACCAATAAATCAGTTTCATATTCTTATTGCCAACCCGATCATGCCAATTACCTAAATAACGATAACCCAATTCGTTTTGAAAAAAGGCCACAAGCCTATTTTGTGTAGCACGTTCACGCTGACCGACCTGACTCACAGAAAACTCCTTTTAACTATCGAAACAAAGTGGCTTTAAGATAATCATCAGTCACCACAAATTCAGGCTCTTTACCGGTCAACGCTTTGGTCAATGGCACAATTTTAGTCCTTACTCCCATACCGCGATAATCCACATAACCATAATCCCGCAAGACTTCCATAATAATGGTGTTACGTGGTGAACGCTGCCCGGCTTTCATTTTTTCAATAGTCATTGAGTTTGGCAAAGCACCCGGACTAATCACTTCAAAACGGTCACTGTATAAACCCACTTCAATTTCCACAAAACGCATCCAATCACGATGCGCTAGGGCATTCAATAAAAGCTCTCTAACGGCTTCAAATGGATAAAACCAATGATGTTCTCGACGGAAATTGCCATCAATCACTGAGCTTTCCTCACAGATAAAAGGCTGAATCGCTGACATAAAGCGCTCAATAATGCCACCATCAATTAAGTGCTTTCCACCCGCATCCACATCAAATCGACCCACCATAGGCCCATCCAAAATATCATCCAATTGCGCCTGATACTCTTTTTGCTGACTGTTGAAGGCAAACACTCGCAAACCTGCTTGCTTAAAATAGCGACGCGGGTGTTTGCCAAATAGCATCAGTCCAGCAATCGTACAACTGATAATGCCGCCCGCATCGGTTAAAAAACCGAGTCCTAGCAAACGCTGTTGCCATTCTGCTTCGGAATGTGGAATTTCTGGATCGCGAATAATATCTTTTAAATAATTATTTAAACGCGCCTCATCCAAGCAATTCAAATCAGTACGTGGCACAGGTATTAACTCTGAGCGCATTTGTTGCTCGCGAGTAGCCAACCTAGATGTTGAACCGACACGGATATAAATTTCTTCTTTGCCTTTCGCCCGCAATACATAGGGTTTAGAAATGCCTTGAGAAAAACTAATCACTGCTACACGTTTATCTGTGTCTAATTTGATTTCTTCGTAAAACGGCAGTATGAGTGGATGAATCTTATCTTGGATTACATTCATCACCCACTCTTCTAAGTGCGGTCTTTGGATGCCACTGATAGTGCCGTCATCTTCTACGCCCAGCAATACTTTACCACCCTGAAAATTAGCCATCGCAACAATTTCTTTAGCTAATTGCTCGGGCCGAATATCATCACGTTTAAACTCAACCCCTGAGTTTTCACCGTTGGCAATCAGTTCCAAGAGTTCGGCATTACGCATAATAATTAACCTTATTTATAGCGTTAAGTGTGGCCCTAAATAGGCCACATAAATATGTTTCTGACTAGAATCCGAATAATAATGAAGTCGATAACCATCAGGAAGCTTTATATGATTTTCACAAAACACCTCTCGACCATCATCTAACCAAAACATACGCTCTTTTTTCTTTTTGGTATTATTAACAACACTAAGTGACTCACCGCTCACTTCAGCAGCCAAGCCCAATTGCCTTAAAATATTGTGTTGATAATCAGTATATTCATTGTTTTTCCATTTAGAAACGAATAGATCAAGAATATGTAGAGCATCTCGCGCCTTTACTAAAACGTCCTGACGATGAGACCATGTGTTTAATGCAGTACCTATCTGTTTATCTAACAAAGTAATAAAGGGGAACAAATCCAGCCGATTAATCCACATTTCGCTAGCACTTCGGCTTAAATTATTTCTTCTTTCAAGAAGCATCTGCTCATGTTGAGCTAAACAAGTATCATTGGCTAAATTACTTATCTGATATTCTTTACTCTCAGTTGCCTCTTCTATTAGATCCACAACCCATACATTTAAAAAAGGTATCGTCCACTTCTCAATGGTTGCAAAACTAATAACAAAAGTTTTAAACCAAAATGCAGCTAACATAACATCGTTTCCAGTTTCCCCAATTAATCCAACGTCAATATGACCATCAATATTATTCATATCAACTTGCTCAAATAACGGCTGCTTAGTTTCTAATGATTTAAAAAACCTTACCCAATCAATAAGCTCTGGACATTTTTTAACTTGGTTATACCAATCACTCACAAAATAATTTTCAGATAATTGGAATCGCATGAGTGACTTATCTTGATTAGCATCAACTAATAATATATTTAAACCATATCTACGACAGGCCTTCAAAACATAAAAAAAATCCAAAATGCCTTTGTTTGCACAATCTTGATTATTAAACGGCAAAGAGTAATGATTTAAAACAATGCCACCTTTCATAAAAGCTGGTCTAATTGCCTATCCCATTCATCAAAAAAGCCATCAGGCCAACAATCGATGCGCCCCTGCTCATCAATAGTCGGGTACAACACATCAGATGCATGCTTTTTACTATGAATATCACGTTGCATGAAAAAAACTTTAACTAAATCAGGATCAAGCAATTTATGCTTTACCGCAACACGAATACCATTTAAAAAATGATCAGAGTGCGATTCCACTATCAGCTGTACACCGTTTATGGCAGCAATGGCACAAAGCCTACCCATAATTGATTGACCCGCAGGATGCAGATGTGACTCAGGATTCTCAATAATTAACAAATCACCTTCAGAAGCACTTAAAATACTAGTAACAACTGGCAATACATAACTTAAACCAAAACCGACATTTTGCGGTTTAAATTCTTCAGTCACCTCCAGACCTTGCTTAAAAGCATAACTTAAGCTTGCAGAATTAAACTGAGGTTGAGCAACAGCTTTAATTTTTAACCCCGGAGTTATATCAGACATCCAAGCCTCAATATTGGCCAACAATGTATTAGATATCGCTTTGTCATGACGTAATCCAAGAATATCAAGCTCTCTTGAGCCGTTTACCGCAATAAAATGTACCGTATATTCGCCATGATGCCCCAACGACTTAAGGTCTCGAATATGAAATTCAGATAATTGATGATGGCTTTGTGGCCCTAATCTATCAGCACTAAGATATTGAAAATTCGAGTTGAATAAACTAATTGACTCGAGTGACTCACAACATACAGGTTGGTGAAGTGGCATTAAATCTGAGTCATATTGATAATCAAATTCAAACTTGGATACTTGATCAAACTCACCCCACTTAATGGTGAAAATTATTTGTTCATTCTCACTATCACAAGAGAGCGCGTCTTTACCCGTCCCAATTGCTATATACTCACCATTTAACAACAAGCCTTTACTAAGCAAAACATTACGCTCATAAGACTGTCTTAACAGCAACAAACTCTGTATAAGACTGGACTTACCCATACCATTAAGACCAGAAAATAAATTTAATGCGCTTAAAGGAAAACTAGCATTGAGCAAGGTTTTAAAGTTTTTTATATTTATGAACTCAAGCATTTAAAACCTCCTTAATTAAATTATCAACCTTGCTATAGCGAATTTGAACATGCTCCTTCTTTTGCGTCGAATAAGTAATCGAATCAAAAAAATCAGTACAGTCCAATAAGGCTTGGATTTTTTGTTTAACTAAAGTCTGCTTAATTAATACTACATCAAAATCTGTCTGACTTAATCTTGCCATTGACACCATCCACACCTCAAACAAGGTCGCGTTTTTTGAATGTTTTTTAGAATATGATGCTGGCTGCATTTTTTCAAATCCGGACTCCCCCAGGAGTTGATAACAACGCTGTATGGCAAGGGTATATATCTGAGTAAAGTTTTTACGGTAAATATCATCACTTTTTTTAATCTCTTCCATCGCTCTATCCAGAAAAGAAGCCATTTCTTTTTTATTATCTACAGCCAAATAATCAAATCGATAAAAAGCCCAAAATCTTAAGATTAGCTCCTGATCTCTCATACGTTTAGAAAGATCGCCTAACATTATTTTTGAATATTCAATATTCGCTAACTCTTCTAATAACCCTCTATCATTTGGCTTTGCCAAGGCATTTCTAATCTCTTGGTTATTGAGTGTTAAACCACCCGTATTAATACGCCGAAAAACTGAATATTTCACTTGCTCAGGTGTACCAGGTTTAATCATATATACAGTCACAGGACATTCTTCAATGCGGCGTTGATAAGTTCTGTGTAATTGATCAAAGGTTTTACCATTCAGATCAGTTAAAAACTCTAAACCACTCAGTCGTAGTTTTTTATCCACAGCAAATTTACGAATAGAAGAAAGTCTTTGTAAGCCATCGACAATTAACCAATTATTATCATCTGAGGCATCAAAATAAAAAGCCGGCAACGGAAAACGAATTAAAATTGACTCAATCAATCGACTCATCTTTCTGTTATCCCATAAATCTGCATGGCGCTGAAAATCCGTATTCATATCGATTTCACCATGTTGAATACGCTTTATTAGCGCATCCAAAGATTTGGGTTCAACCACAATATCAATTTCAGAAGGATTGAAAGGTTTCATTACCGGATCAAGAAACTCAGACACTTCTTCCGGTTCTAACGACTCTAATTCTTCATCTAAATCGGTCTCTTGATAATTCATCATGATTTGTTACCAGTAATCAATCGGGATTTAACTGTTAGTATTTCTTGCATCATACCTTACTCTTCTCATTCGCTCTTTTTGTAGCCCATTCTTAAGAAAATGCTCAATAAACGCCCTAATCATCAAGCAATAATTATAAAGTCTATCTTTACTATTCAATAGCTTAAACGAAAAATAATTAATATTCAGCTCCGCCAGTCAAGCAACGGTCAAGCAAATTTATCAACGATAATCCAACATGCATTATGCTGTCTCCGGCAAGGCAATCTTCAATCGCGTTTTACCCGTCAGCAACTCTTGCATCATACCTTGTTTAATTTGACGTGTTTTACTTAGGCGTTGTTGTAGAGTTTGAATTTCAGTATCCATGTCGGATAGGATGGTAGCGATTGCGGTTTGTTCTTCAATTGAAGGATATGGAATGCCTATGTTTTTAATAATTCTGCTACTAATATTTTCTTGCCCTCCAGAGTTACTCAATTCTCTAATTTTTTCGTACATGCTATTAAGAACATGCAGTACAAAATTATTAGAATTTAAATCTTTTAATTCAATTGCTGCACATGCTTGATTTATGGTTGAGTCAAAAACAAGAACTGCAACTTTCCCCCTGGTTTTTCCTTGACCGTACATAGCCATTAGGATGGTTCCTTTTTTACACCACTTGGTAGCAGAGCTATCTAGTCCTTTGCTTGTTATAAACTCATTAGCACTACTTATTTGACCACCACCAATTAATGTAGTTGTAACCCAAGGAATTTCTCCTCCCCAATAATCAGCTATTTTTCTGTTTGGTGTGCCGCCAGAAAAAACATTTGCAATTTTTCCTATTAACCTGAACTCCCAATCTTCCGGTATTACCCCAACTTCCGTTTGCTTATACCCAGCAGGCACTATCTCAGTAGCCACTTCTGCCAAATACTTAACACCGACCTCAGTCACTTGATTGCTTACTGTCATAACGCCCACCCAACAATCAATTGAAAATAGTTAGTTGATAATTGAAAAGACCGCGTAATGCTTAACTTTACATTTTCCATATTCAATGCTCCATTCATTGCTCACTCTCCAGTTTCAACTTTCCATTCAAACGCAACAGCGCATCTGCGCGTTCTCTTTCCAGTTCACGCTTTAACTCTGCTTCAGTCGGTAAATAGGCTAGATATTTGGCGGCAAACAGATTTTCGTTATCGGCGAGCACCGAATATTTAACAACGGCTTGGCTAGTTTCGCTACATAGAATCAGGCCAATGGTGGGGTTATCGTCATGGCTTTTGCGCTGTTCATTGTATAACCGCACGTAAGTGTCCATTTGCCCGACATCTTGATGCGTCAGTTTGCCGAGTTTTAAATCAATCAGTAAAAAGCACTTGAGCTTAAAGTTATAAAACACTAGATCGATGTAAAAATCTTGATCGTCAAAACAGATACGCTGTTGGCGTTCGACAAACGCAAAGCCTTTGCCTAATTCCAATAGAAATTGTTGCAAATTACTGATAATCGCTAGTTCAAGATCACTTTCCTGATAGGTTTGGTCTGGCAGATTAAGAAAGTCTAAAATATAGGGATCGCGTAGATAGTCTTTAGCGGTTTCGGCTAGTGCTGAGGTCTGTTCGGCGGCCTCTGATTCGACAGCCATTTTGTCTTTACTGGCTAATAATCTTTCGTAATACAACACACTGATTTGGCGTTCCAAGGCTCTGACACTCCAACTTTGTGTCGCTGTTTCTTGCTGATACCATTGTCTAGCTAGTGGGTTTTCCAAGCGCGAAAGTAAGTTGTAATGTGACCAGCTCAATTCGAGAGACACTGTCTCTCGAATTGGAAAGGCTAAATAAAAGCGCCTCATATTACGCAAATTGGTCACATCAAAGCCTTTACCAAATTGGTCGGTGAGCTGTGTTGAAAGATATTGTAATTGTTGCTTGCCGTATTCAGCACGTGCTTCGCCGTTCTGTTCATGCTCAACAATTAAACGCCCAATTTGCCAATAGCTTTCTACCATCGCCGCATTAATCACCTGGCGAACCAACCCACGCCCGTGTTGAATAATCTGGGCAATATCCGTCACTAACAGTTGTAGATTAGTGCTTAAGCTCATCGAATTAACCCGATTCTGTCGCGAAGTGACGCATTAAATATTCGTAGGCATCGCCTTTTAAATCATTTTCTTCGGCAAGGGCACTGATGATTTTATTAATCTTATCGCCGATTTCTTTATCACCTTTTAAGGCCATCATGTCATCAAAGCTGGCACCATCAGGCACTATAATCATGCCGTAAGGATCACCCTTATACTTATCAGACACATACTTCATAAACAACAGCGTCAATACATAGTCTTTATACTGACCGGCATCCATACCCCCTCGCAGTTCATCGCAACCTGCCCAAAGGGAAGAGTATAGTTCGGTTTTTTTAATAGCCATTAAGAAGAGTAAGTTCGGGATTCAGATAACTTAATTATATAAGTATTTAAGATATAAAAAGAATATTTTAGTAACGAGATTCACCATTCCGAGCTTAGGTTACTCCCTATACAAGCTTTAATTGTACAAACTAAAGCTTCGTTTACCCATACACAAGCTTTAATTGTACAAACCAAAGCTTCGTTTACCCATACACAAGCTTTAATTGTACAAACCAAAGCTTAGATTACCCCATATACAAGCTTTAATTGTACAAACCAAAGCTTAGATTACCCCATACACAAGCTTTAATTGTACAAACCAAAGCTTAGATTACCCCATATACAAGCTTTAATTGTACAAACTAAAGCTTAGGTTACCCCTATTCAAGCTTTAATTGTACAAACCAAAGCTTCGCTTACCCATACACAAGCTTTAATTGTATAAACCAAAGCTTCGTTTACTCATACACAAGCTTTAATTGCTGGAACCCAAGCCTATATTAATCCAGGTATAAGCTTGAATAAAACACGATCTACGACTATCTTTACCCTAGTTTCACTATCTCCCGCTGCTTACAGATGGCATACAACGCAGGTATCACTATCAACGTTAACAAAGTAGACGACACCATGCCACCGACCATTGGCGCCGCAATTCGGCGCATGACTTCTGAGCCTGTACCGGTACTCCATAAAATAGGTAACAAACCCGCCATAATAGCGGTTACGGTCATCACTTTAGGGCGTAAACGTTCTGCTGCACCAGTAATTAAAGCTTTATACAAATCTATTTCGTTAAAAACTCTATTTTGTTGCTGACAATGCTGCAATTGTTCTTGATAGGCTTGATCTAAGTAAATCAACATGACCACACCGGTTTCTGCAGCGACCCCAGCTAAGGCAATAAAACCCACCCCCACCGCCACACTGACGTTGTAACCCAAATACCACACCAACCAAACGCCGCCTACCAGAGCAAAAGGCACGGATAACATCACAATTAAAGTTTCAGTTAAGCGCCCAAAATTTAGGTATAACAAGACAAAAATAATCCCTAACGTTACAGGAATAACAATCTGCAAACGCTGTTTAGCTCTTTCCATGTATTCAAACTGACCGCTCCACGTAATGTAATATCCCGGCGGAAACTTCACCGCTTGCTCCACCGCTTGTTTTGCTTCTTGCACATATCCTTGAATATCCCGACCGCGCATATCTACATAAATATAAGCCGATAAGGCTGCATTTTCTGTACGTATAGATGGTGAACCTTTACTTAAACTTAAATGCGCTAACTGCCCTAAAGGAATCATAGCACCACTCGCTGTAGGCACTAAAATATGTTCGGCTATGGCTTGTGGGCTATCACGTAATTCTCGTGGATATCGAACGGTTACCGCAAAACGTTCTCGACCTTCGACCATCGTGGTAATCGTTTCTCCACCCACTGCCGTAGAGATTACGTCTTGTACATCGCCCATCAATAACCCATACCGCGCAAGAGCTTCATAATCAGGACTGATATTTAAATAAGAACCCCCGGTTAAACGCTCTGCATAAGCACTGGTCGTGCCGGGCACTGTTTTAACGGTTTGCTCAATCTTTTGCGCCAAACGCTCCATTTCGTTTAAATCTTTACCAAATAACTTAATACCAATCGGGGTACGAATACCCGTCGCTAACATATCTATACGATTCTTAATCGGCATCGTCCACGCATTACTGACCCCTGGGATTTGCAAAGCGGCATCCATCTCAGCAATGAGTTTATCTAAGGTCATGCCGTTACGCCAAGCTGATTCTGGCTTTAGATTAATTAAGGTTTCGGACATTTCTAAAGGCGCAGAATCCGTTGCGGTTAACGCCCGACCCGCTTTACCAAACACCGACTCGACTTCAGGAAAATCCTTAATAATTCGATCTTGTAACTGCAATAATTCTGCAGCTTTCGTGGGTGATAAACCGGGTAACGTCTGCGGCATAAACAACAAGGTACCCTCATTTAAAGTCGGCATAAACTCACCACCCAACCGCTTAGCGGGATACCAGGTTGCCGCCAGAATAAGTACGGCAAGCAGTAAGGTTAGCTTCTTAAACCGCAAAGCGGCTGCAATAATCGGATGATATAGCCACTGCAACACGCGATTAATCGGATTGCGTTGTTCCGGCAAAATTCGACCCCGCACAAACAATGACATCAATACCGGTACTAAAGTAACCGATAATAAAGCCGCCCCCGCCATAGCAAAAGTTTTAGTAAACGCTAAAGGATGAAATAAGCGCCCCTCTTGCGCCTCCAAAGCAAACACGGGCACAAAAGACACGGTAATAATTAACAAGCTAAAAAACAGCGGCGGCCCCACTTCTTGACAGGATTTCAACAAGATTTCTGCTCTAGTTAAACGCCCAGCATCGCGCTCTAAATGTTTGTGAGTATTCTCGATCATCACAATAGCCGCATCTACCATCGCCCCAATGGCAATAGCAATACCCCCCAAACTCATAATATTGGAGCTCATTCCCAAGGCTTGCATAATACTAAAGGCGATTAACACTCCGACTGGCAACATTAAAATCGCTACTAAAGCACTGCGTAAATGCATCAAAAACACCACACAAACCGCCGCGACGATTAAGTTTTCTTCTAACAAAGTATGTTTTAAGTTTTCAATAGCACGATGAATCAGTTCAGAACGATCATAAACGGTTTGCACTTGCACGCCTGGGGGCAATCCAGTGGTTATTTCTTGTAGACGAGTTTTAACATTGCTAATCACTTCTAAAGCATTTTGACCAAACCGCGCCAAAGCAATCCCGGAAACCGCTTCCCCTTCTCCATTCAACTCAGTAACACCGCGCCGCTCATCAGGCACTAATTCAACCCTAGCCACATCTCTTACTAAAACGGGAGTACCTTGTACGGCTTTTAAAACCAAGCGCTCTAAATCGGGTTTTCCTTTTAAATAACCCCGACCGCGCACCATATATTCAGTTTCTGACAACTCAATAATTCGTCCACCAACATCTTGATTACCATTTCGAATCGCGTCGCCTAGTTCTTTTAAAGAAATACCATAAGCTTGTAATTTATGCGGATCCACTGTTACTTGATATTGCTGTACAAAGCCGCCAATACTAGCCACCTCCGCCACGCCTTTGGCTTTAGTTAATTGATAGCGTACAAACCAATCTTGCAAGGTACGCAATTCTGCTAAGGAATAGTTTTGAGCGAGTAAAGCATATTGATAAACCCAGCCTACACCCGTGGCATCTGGGCCTAATTTAGGCGTGATATTGCGCGGCAAACTGCCATTTAAAGTCGTTAAGTATTCTAAAACCCGAGATCGTGCCCAATAAATATCGGTGCCGTCTTCAAAAATCACATACACAAAAGAGGAACCAAAGAATGAGAAGCCACGCACTACTTTAGATTTAGGCACGCTTAACATGGCAGTAGTCAGAGGATAAGTGACTTGATCTTCGACGACTTGCGGGGCTTGGCCGGGATACTCTGTATACACAATGACCTGGGCATCTGATAAATCGGGCAAAGCATCCAAGGGCATCTTAGCCACAGAATATAAGCCACCTAAGACAATAACAAAGGTGCAAAGCAATACTAAAAATACGTTACGCAAAGACCAAGCAATGATCTGATTAAGCATACTTACTCCTCGCTTTTAACAGCAGACTCTGGAGTATTCATGCCCTCTAACGCCGCTTTAAGATTACTCTCTGCATCAATTAAGAAATTAGCATGTGTTACCACTTCATCGCCCACAGCTAAACCCTCTAATACAGCGTAATAACCATCAGCCATTCCCCCTAATTTAACCGTTCTGGGTTCAAAACGACCTTCACCGCGACTAAGTAAAACGATTTGCCGCTTACCCGTATCAATCACTGCAGAATCGGGTACTGCTACTTGAGTTTTCTGGGCAGCAGAGGCCGTTAAAATCAGTGAGCCATATAACCCCGGTTTTAATAAGCCCTCTGCATTAGCTAATTCAACCCGGACTTTAATCGTGCGAGTGTCTGTCGATAAAGTAGGATAAATAAAACCCACTTTGCCAGTAAAGTGTTTATCAGGATAAGCATTAATATGCACTTGCACCGTTTGCCCAAGCCTGACACTAGCGATATTTTGTTCAAATACATCAGCTAATAACCATACACTACTTAAATCTGCCAACCTAAATAACATTTCCCCCGGCATAAAACGCATCCCTTCTTGAGCCGTTTTCTCTAACACCACACCACTATAAGCGGCAATAAAGGGCACGCTATCAACGGGTTGTTGAGATGCTTGTAAGCTTTTAAGTTGAGTAGCACTTAGATCCCAATACCGCAAACGCTGTAAGGCACTCTTAACTAATTGCTCTGCGGTATTGATGGCTTGCGGACTGCTATTTTGCAATGCTTGCTGACTCTGCCGTGCGATAACATATTCTTGCTGAGCTGTGATTAAGTCTGGGCTATACACATTAAATAATACTTGCCCCGCTTTAACCGCCTGCCCTATCGAAGTGACGGCTAAATGCTGAATCCAGCCCTCATATTTAGCTGATACGGTTTTAATTCGCGCCTCATCGACCTGAATACTACCTAAGGCTCTAATATGCCGACTTAAATTCCGCTCTTTAATAAGCGCCATAGTCACGCCCAGCTTTTGAACTTTTTCAGGGGTTATTTGCACCTGCCCTGGGATATTTTGCTCGCCCTCATAAACTGGTAAATAATCCATGCCCATTTCATCTTTCTTAGGCACTAAAGAGGTATCTGCCGCCCCCATAGGATGGCGATAATACAAGATTTTTCCAGACTTTACAGGAGCTGACTCAGGCGCTAAAGGCTCATCATAAACTGCCACATAGTCCATACCCATTTCATCTTTAGCGGGTTCTGGTGAAGTCACTTGTGGATTCATCGGATGACGATAATATAAAAGCTTACGTTCTTTAATAACCGATTTGTCTGACCCACTGGATGACTGATTATGCTGTCCAAACCAAAATCCAGCACCCAAACCAATCAACAAAACTAACACTAACCCCATATTTTTAATCATTATTTATATCCTCACCGATATCGGCTGATAATTCCGCTAACACGGCCTGGGTATTGGTTTTTGTTTGCCAATATTGCATCTGATATTGCACCACGCTCAACTCGGTGCGCAATAATTCCGCAAACCCACTCTGACTCACTTGATAAGCGGCCATTAAAGCGTTAACTGTCTGCTGGGCTTGGGGAATTATTTCGTGTTCCAACAACAAGGTTTTATCTTTAAGCTGTTGGTACTCAGCTACTTTAGCCACTATCTCTGCGAGAATCTTATGATGCTCATCTTCAGCAGAATATTGTTCTTGCAACAACTCACTATTGCGCTGATCAACGGCTTTACTTTGTTTTTGCGCCGCATAAAGCGGCACATTCATGCTTAACTGCACATTAGCAAAATCACTGCGTGATTGCCCAGTTGGGGTATTTTGTCTAAACGCATAACCACCCCCCACTGTAAAATCAGGGTAATAATCCTGCTTCGCTAACTCAACATTAGCCCTAGCCGCTGCTAACATTTTGCCATGCTGGGCAAATAATGGCCGCAGCTTTAAAGCTTTATTTTGCAAATCAGTTGCAGTCAACAATGGAAATTTAAAGTTTACTTCAACAGGGATAGTGACCGGAAAGTCAATAACCCGATTAATTAAGGCATTGATCTTAGCGGACTCTGCACCCTTTAAGGCCAGTAAATCCAGTTTTTCAGCCTTTAATTTAGATAACTCAAGTTGCGCCAACATGACTTCTTGTTGACTACCCTTACCCACTTTATAATTGGCTTGGGCAATATCGATAAGTTGTTGAAAAAATTCAGTCGATGTTTCTAATAAACCAAAAGTCTTAGCATAATAAAATAACCGCCACCAACTTTGCTTAACCTCAGCCACCAAACGCAAACGCGCTTCTTGTAAAGCATGATCGCCAGCCATTGCTTCCTGTTCAGCTATTTTTTCGCGTAATGAACGTTTACCAGGAAAGGGAATAGTTTGACTAATCCCCATTTCCATCATGGTCATATCTTCTTGTTGCAGATTAAAATTGCTGGTCGGCACATTTAACATACCAAAATTAATCGTAGGGTCGGGTAAAGCTCCCGACTGAGAAGGCACAGAGGCTAAGGCTTCAGCTCTGGCTTTAATTTCTGCTAAGCTAGGATTACTAGCTAAAGCGTGTGCTACTGCAGCATCTAAAGTAATCACGTCATGATCGCCAGTTGATGCTGATTTAGGGTATCCCGTTAGGAGATTTGACTCAGCATGAGCTTGATTAAACATGCCTAAAGCAACTGCAAAAACCATCGGCAGACTTAATAAGCCTATTCTACAATCCAAAGAGAAAACGGCAAATAACCTAGTTAATACCTTAAAAAACACCCTGCATTCCCCTTATAAAGACCCTTCTAAAAAACCCTACAATCACCACAAAAAGCAACTGGCCGTTTTACCTAATATATTAAAACTCAAGTTTCACTGAGCCAAGACTCAAACGCTAAATTTTGCGCTTGTGAACTTTGGGTAGCTGAATTTAAAAAAGCACTCATATTATCAATACTTTCGCCAATCTATATGAGCGATTTTTAAATATCGGAGTAAGTAGAAAGGCCAGAGAAGGTAGAATACTCATTCTGAGAAAGCATCCGCACCCAAACTGACCATGAACGAAATGATAGCAATATTAAGCACGCTGAGTCCAC
>CAIQNQ010000261.1 GCA_903873165.1 uncultured Methylococcaceae bacterium
CGCATTATCAATTTGATCAAATGCCTTAACCGCACCACCGTGCAATTTAGCCATTACTGTTGTTAATGCTGCTGTTAATGTTGTTTTACCGTGATCAACGTGGCCAATTGTACCTACGTTTACATGGGGCTTACTACGCGAGAATTTTTCTTTAGCCATGAGTCAATACCTTTATATATTTTAATATTATGAAGATTTATTTATTATTCCCTGTGCAATATGCAAAGGAGTTTCACTGTATTTTTTAAACTGCATACTGTACGTAGCTCGCCCCTGCGTAGCTGAACGCAAGTCAGTCGAATATCCGAACATTTCTGATAAAGGCACTTCGCAGCTAAGTGTCTTTCCAGACGGCATATCGTCCATATTTATAACCAACCCACGCCGTCTATTTATATCACCAACAACATCACCCATATAGTCATCAGGTGTTACTATTTCAACATTCATTATTGGCTCAAGCAAAACAGGACGGGCTTTTTTTGCACCCTCCCTAAAACACATTGAACCCGCAATTTTAAATGCTATATCATTTGAATCTAATTCGTGAAACGAACCATCAAATAAACTTACTTTTATGTCTTGCATCGGATACCCTGCCAACACACCACTTTTTAGTTGATCCTGAACGCCTGTATTAACTGATTCAATGAAATCTTTAGGTATAACGCCCACATTTAATTCATTTACAAATATATATCCTTGCCCTAATTCTAATGGCTCAATTCTAAGCCAGACATGTCCATACTGCCCGCGACCAACTCCCTGCCTAATAAATTTAGCTTCCTCTACTACAGAGGATGTTACTGTCTCTCTGTAAGCTACTTGTGGAATACCAATATTTGCATCCACATTAAATTCTCTTTTCAACCGATCAACTATAATTTCTAAGTGTAGTTCACCCATACCAGAAATTATAATTTGACCCGACTCTTGATCGGTACTTACTTTAAATGAAGGATCTTCCTGAGCTAATTTAGACAATGCTAACCCAATTTTATCTTCATCATTTTTTGTTTTTGGTTCAACTGCAATCGAAATTACTGTATCTGGAAATTCCATTTTCTCTAAAACTATCACATTAGCCAAATCACATAAAGTATCGCCAGTAACCGTTTCTTTTAATCCAATAATTGCCGCAATATCCCCTGCATACACTTCTTTTAGCTCTTCTCTTGCGTTTGCGTGCATTTGAACTATTCTTCCTACACGCTCTTTCTTTTTTTTGTTTGAATTGTAAGCCACATCACCTGACTTCAATACTCCAGAATAAACTCTAACGAACGCCAAAGATCCTACATAAGGATCTGTTGCAATCTTAAATATCAAACCAGAGAACGGTTCTTCATCATTTGAATGCCTTATACAAACATTTTCTTCTAGTGAATCTAAACCCTTAACCTCATCAATATCAGATGGTGCAGGAAGAAAATCAACCACTCCATCTAATAAAGCCTGCACACCTTTATTCTTAAAGGCCGAACCACAGTATGCTGGAACTATCTTATTTTTTAATGTTAAAACTCTAATTGCGCTTTTTATTTCTTCATTAGTCAATTCGCCATCAACTAAATACTTATCCATTAATTCTTCAGATCTTTCTGCAGCAACTTCCATTAGATTTTCACGCCATTTAATAGCATCTACTGTAAATTGACTGGGTATTTCTCTTACTTCAAACTTCATACCTAGACTATTATCATCCCAGTATAATGCTTTCATCTTAATTAGATCAATAACACCTTCAAATTTCTCTTCTTTTCCTATTGGTAATTGCATTGGAACTGCAATTGCGCCTAATCTAACTTTTATTTGATCAATCACTCGATAAAAATCTGCACCAATTCGATCCATCTTATTAACGAAAATTAATCTTGGTACAGCATATTTATCAGCTTGTCTCCATACAGTTTCTGATTGTGGCTCAACACCACCAACTGCACAAAATAAAGCACATACCCCGTCGAGTACCCTGAGTGAACGCTCAACTTCTATTGTAAAATCAACATGACCAGGCGTATCAATTATATTGAAACGATGTAATTCATATTGATTTTCCATGCCACTCCAGAAGCATGTGGTTGCAGCAGAAGTAATTGTTATACCTCTTTCTTGCTCCTGCACCATCCAGTCCATTGTGGCTGTGCCTTCATGCACCTCACCAATTTTATGAGATACACCAGTGTAGTATAATATTCTCTCGGTTGTTGTAGTTTTACCCGCATCAATGTGAGCCATAATGCCGATATTTCTATAATTACCAATTTGTGTCTTACGCACTATCTCGTATAATCAATTTAGTTAAATTAACATTACCATCGATAATGCGAGAATGCTTTATTCGCTTCGGCCATTCTGTGAGTATCTTCACGTTTTTTTGCTGCTGAACCTCTGCTTTCAAACGCATCCATTAACTCTCCAGCTAATTTAGATGACATATTGCGCTCATTTCTTTTACGTGACGCGTCTATCAACCATCTCATTGCCAACGCCATTCTACGAGAAGGCCGAACTTCAACAGGAACCTGATATGTAGCACCACCAACACGCCTCGACTTTACCTCAACACGTGGCTGAACATTTTCTAATGCTTTAGACAATATATCTAATGGTTCTGCGTGACCTTTACTTTCAATCACGTCTAAAGCCCCATAAACAATACCTTCAGCTACTGACTTTTTGCCACTTTCCATGATCATGTTCATGAATTTAGTTAGCATAATACTTCCAAATCTTGGATCTGGAATTATTTCTCTTTTTGTAGCAACTCTTCTTCTAGACATTTATTATTAACCTACCATTAGCCTTTAGGACGCTTTGTTCCGTATTTCGATCTGCCGCACTTTCTATTATTTACTCCAGAAGCATCTAAACTACCACGCACCACGTGATATCGAACACCCGGTAAATCTTTTACACGACCACCCCTTATCAAGACCACTGAATGCTCCTGAAGATTATGCCCCTCACCACCTATATAACTACTTACCTCAGCCCCATTGGTCAACCTAACCCTTGCTACTTTTCTAAGGGCTGAATTTGGTTTTTTAGGTGTTGTTGTATAAACACGTGTACACACACCTCTTCTTTGAGGACAGGCTTCTAATGCAGGCACATTACTTTTTTCTACTTTTTTAACACGCGGCTTTCGAACTAACTGGTTAATCGTTGCCATAAATCCCTACTCCAATTTTCTTTTAACTGCCAGAACTATAATAATGTAAATCAGCTTTCTAAGATTACTTACAAATTTTAAAGCATCCGACCTAAGCACTTTGCTTATGTGAGCAGATCATAATACTTGTTAATAATAACTTGGTCAAGCCTAATTTAATCTTTATCCAATTTTTTTAAACATTTAACGCTTGCTTCAATGCTTCTTCTACATCTTCAGCATCTATACTTTGTGGATTTTCACTTTCTAACTCATGTTGCTGTGCAAATCTATTTTTTCTATTTTCATGGTATGCCAAACCAGTACCAGCCGGAATCAACCTACCTACAATTACATTCTCTTTCAATCCTTGAAGACCATCATTCAATCCTCGAACAGCTGCATCTGTTAATACACGAGTTGTTTCTTGAAAAGAAGCCGCTGATATAAATGACTCTGTAGCCAACGATGCTTTTGTGATACCTAAAAGTATCGACTCATAAGTAGCAGGTATCTTACCTGAATTTTCCATCTTATCATTTTCAACTCTCATTGCTGCACGCTCAACTTGCTCACCTTTTATGAATGAGGTGTCACCTGCCGCTGTTATTTCAACTTTTCGAAGCATTTGTCTTATAATAGCTTCTATATGCTTGTCATTTATTTTAACGCCTTGTAAACGATAAACATCTTGTATTTCTTTAACAAGATAATTAGCCAGCTCTTCAATGCCCCTCAACCTGAGAATATCATGGGGTGTTAATTCTCCCTCTGCAATTGTCTCACCTTTTTCAACATACTCACCTTCAAATACTGTAATATGTCGCCATTTTGGAATAAGCGTTTCAACCTGCTCACCTGAAGCATCTGTTATTATTACTCGTTGCTTTCCTTTTGTTTCTTTCCCAAAAGAAATAGTGCCACTTGTCTCCGCTAAAATAGCGGGATCTTTAGTTTTTCTCGCCTCAAATAAATCCGCTACACGAGGCAAACCACCTGTAATATCTCTAGTTTTACTTGACTCCTGTGGTATTCTAGCAAGAACATCACCGACCCTTACTTCTCCACCATCTTTTATACCTGCAATTGCTCCTGCAGGCAAAAAGTACTGAGCAGGAATTTCTGTACCTGGCAAATGTATAGTATTACCATCTGTATCTAATAACTTAACCATAGGCCGCAACTCTTTACCTGCCGATCCTCTTTGTTTAGGATCAGTCACAACCAATGAGCTTAAACCTGTAACCTCATCTGACTGCTTTTGTACAGTTATACCATCAAGAAAATCTTTTAATTCAACTATACCATCAACCTCAGTAATAACTGGATGAGTAAATGGATCCCAAGTAACAATGATATCACCAGCATTTATTTTAGATCCCTCTTGAACTGAAAGAACTGCACCATATGGTATTTTATATCTTTCTCTTTCTCTGCCATAATCATCTACAACACCAACCTCTCCAGATCTTGAAACAGCAACAAGCTTATTTTCTCTATTTAAAACTGATTTTAAATTACTTAGCTTAACTGTACCTGCTGATTTAACTTGTACATTACTAATCGCAGCCGATCTAGATGCTGCACCGCCAATATGGAAAGTACGCATTGTTAACTGTGTACCAGGTTCACCAATTGATTGAGCCGCTATAACGCCAACTGCCTCACCGATATTTACCAAATGCCCACGACCTAAATCACGCCCGTAACATGCCGCACAAACCCCATGCCTATTTTCACAAGTAATGATGGAACGCACTATAACCTGATCAATACTTTCATCATCTAATATTGCTACCCAACGCTCATCTAATAAGGTTTTTGCTGGCACAATTATATTTTGTCCAGACGCATCAAGCACATCATTTACAACTACTCGCCCCAAAACCCTTTCAGACAATGGCTCAACAACATCACCGCCTTCAATGATTGGCGTCATTACTAATCCATTAGTTGTACCACAGTCATTACCTGTAATAACTAAGTCTTGCGCCACATCAACAAGTCTTCTTGTCAAATATCCAGAGTTTGCTGTTTTCAAAGCTGTATCAGCCAGACCTTTTCTAGCACCATGCGTTGAAATAAAGTACTGCAATACATCTAAACCTTCACGAAAATTTGCCGTGATAGGGGTTTCAATAATTGAGCCATCAGGTTTAGCCATTAAACCACGCATACCTGCTAACTGACGAATCTGAGCTGCAGAACCCCTTGCACCCGATTCAGCCATCATGAAGATTGAATTAAATGATTTTTGTTTTACACTATTCCCCTGAGCATCTATAACAGTTTCCTCACCTAATCCATCCATCATCACTTTAGCAACTTGATCATTAGCATGTGACCAAATATCTACTACTTTGTTATATCGCTCGCCATCTGTTACTAATCCTGAAGCATATTGACTTTGAATTTCATTTACTTCCCTGTCAGCGGCACTGATAATATCTACTTTTTTTGCTGGTATAGCCATATCTTCTATACCGAATGACACACCAGAAATAGTTGCGTACCTAAACCCTAAATACATAAGTTGATCAGCAAGTACTACAGTATCTTTATTACCTAGATGCCTATAGCTGTAGTTGATTAATCTTGATATATTTTTCTTCGTCATGTCACAATTGACAATTTCGTATGGCATAAGCTCTGGAACTATCTCCCATATAAGTGCCCTACCTACGGTAGTATCAACTCTGTGAGTCTTACTGGTTATTTGACCATCTTCATTTTTTACTTTTTCAGTTATTCTTAACTGGATTTTTGACTGCAACTCAACAGATTTAACCATTAAAGCTTTATGAATCTCACCTAAGCTAACAAAAATTGAACCATCACCTTTTGCATTAATTTTTTCACGACTAATGTAATATAAACCCAAAACAACATCTTGAGATGGGTTAATTACAGGCTCTCCATTTGCTGGAGATAAAATATTATTCGTAGCCATCATCAATGTTCTAGCTTCTAATTGAGCTTCTATTGATAACGGAATATGCACTGCCATCTGATCGCCGTCGAAATCAGCATTAAACGCACTACAAACTAACGGATGTAAATTAATTGCCTTACCTTCAATTAAAGTAGGCTCAAATGCTTGAATTCCTAATCTATGTAGAGTTGGTGCCCTGTTTAATAATATTGGATGTTCACGAATAACTTCTTCAAGGATATCCCAAACTTCTGGACCTTCCCTTTCAACCATCTTCTTAGCCGCTTTAATCGTAGTAGCCAAACCACGCAGTTGCAATTTACTGAAAATAAATGGCTTGAACAATTCCAGTGCCATTTTTTTAGGAAGTCCGCATTGATGTAATCTTAAGGTTGGCCCTACGACAATTACAGAACGACCAGAGTAATCTACTCGTTTACCTAATAAATTTTGACGAAAACGTCCTTGCTTCCCCTTAATCATATCAGCAAGTGATTTAAGAGGGCGTCTATTTGTTCCAGTTATTGCTCTACCGCGACGACCATTATCCAATAATGCATCTACAGATTCTTGCAACATTCTCTTTTCATTTCTAACAATGATATCTGGTGCATTTAAATCTAATAACCTATTTAATCGATTATTTCTATTAATAACCCTACGATACAAATCATTTAAATCTGAAGTTGCGAATCGGCCTCCATCTAACGGCACTAATGGACGCAATTCAGGTGGCAACACAGGTAAAACTTTTAAAATCATCCATTCAGGACGATTTCCTGAGATTAACAAAGCCTCCATCACTTTCAGTCGCTTCGAATACTTCTTTATTTTAGTTTCAGAGGTAGTTGAATTAATTTCTTCGCGTAATGTATTAATTTGTTCTTTTAAATCTATTGCTTTTAAAAGATCATAAATTGCTTCTGCGCCCATCTTAGCCACAAAATCATCGCCATGAAGATCAACAGCTTCTAAGTATTCGTCATCTGTTAATAAATGCCCTTTTTCAAGCGGAGTTAAACCTGGATCAAGAATTACAAATGATTCAAAATATAAAACCCTCTCAATTTCACGCAAGGTCATGTCTAATAACAACGCGATTCTAGATGGTAAAGATTTTAAAAACCAAATATGTGCTACAGGACTTGCTAAATCTATATGCCCCATTCTTTCGCGACGCACTTTAGATAAAGTAACTTCTACACCACATTTTTCACATATAACGCCACGATGCTTTAATCTCTTGTATTTCCCACACAAGCATTCATAGTCACTAACAGGGCCAAAAATTTTTGCACAAAACAGACCATCTCGTTCTGGTTTAAACGTACGATAATTTATAGTTTCTGGTTTTTTTACTTCACCATACGACCAAGAACGAATCATATCTGGCGATGCTAAGCCGATACTAATCCCATCAAAATCATCGGCACGACCTTGTCTTTTTAAAAAATTCATCAAATCTTTCAAGAGCTTATCCTCTTCAATTAGTTTCTTTCAATATCCGATAGTGTATTTAATCTATTCACACAGTTATTTAATAAATTTATTAACCGTTAAAACATCTAGACCACTAACTTAGTTATCTATCGAATATGTAGATTTACAATTTGGAATTAAATCCAATTAGTTGCATTATATTTCTAGCTCTATTCTCTTTGTAATTCTATATTTACAGCTAATGAGCGAATTTCTTTAATAAGAACATTAAAAGATTCTGGCATACCTGCTTCCATCTTATGATCTCCATCAACTATATTTTTATACATTCTTGTCCGTCCAGTCACATCATCGGATTTAACCGTTAGCATTTCTTGTAAGGTATATGCTGCACCATAAGCCTCAAGCGCCCATACCTCCATTTCTCCAAAACGCTGACCACCAAATTGAGCTTTTCCTCCTAAAGGTTGTTGTGTAACAAGACTATATGGACCAGTAGAACGTGCGTGCATTTTGTCATCCACTAAATGGTTTAGTTTCAACATATACATATACCCGACTGTTACTTCACGCTCAAAGGGTTCGCCCGTTAGACCATCATACAAAGTAACTTGTCCATGCTCAGGTAAATCAGCTAATCGAAGCATATGTCTAATATCATCTTCACTTGCACCATCAAACACTGGGGTCGCCATTGGCACACCACTTATTAAGTTGTGTGCCATTTCAAGTATTTCTTGATCTGTAAAGCTATCTAGATTCTCTTTACGTCCACTACTATTATATATTTTGTGCAAATAATCCCTAATGGCTTTAACCTTAGTTGTTTCGGCATCATACTTCTCCTCAAGCATCTTGCCTATTTTGATACCTAATCCCTTAGCGGCCCAGCCTAAATGGGTTTCAAGCACCTGACCAACGTTCATTCTTGAAGGAACACCAAGTGGATTTAAAACGATATCCACAGGATTACCATCAGCTGTATATGGCATATCTTCAATAGGTCTAATCATTGAGATTACACCCTTATTACCATGTCTTCCCGCCATTTTATCACCTGGTTGTATGCGTCTCTTTACAGCAAGATACACTTTAACCATTTTCAAAACACCAGGAGCAAGGTCGTCGCCCATTGTTATTTTCTTACGCTTAATTTCAAAGCGTTCATCTATATCTTTTCTTTGTTGCTCAACTTGGCTAGTTACCGTTTCAAGTTGAAGATTTAAATCCTCATCTCTCATCTTAATCTTTAACCATTCTGAATGCCTTAATCCATCCAAATATTCTTTAGTAATGACTGTGCCAGCTTTTAAATTATTTGGCCCTGAAAGCGCTTCTTTACCCAAAAGAATTTTAGCAACACGAGCAAAAATATCTTCTTCTAATATCTTTAATTGATCATCAAGATCTTTTCTAAATCTATTGATTTCTTCTTGTTCAATATCAAGAGCTCTTTGATCTTTTTTAACGCCATCTCTTGTAAAAACTTGTACGTCAATAACCGTACCTTCTATACTTCCAGGTACACGTAGTGAAGTGTCTTTAACATCAGCAGCCTTTTCACCAAATATTGCTCGTAACAATTTCTCTTCTGGAGTTAATTGAGTTTCACCTTTTGGCGTGACTTTACCAACAAGGATATCCCCGCCCTTTACCTCAGCACCAACATATACAATTCCAGAAGCATCTAATTTAGATAAAGCTTCTTCACTTACATTTGGGATATCGGCAGTTATTTCTTCTGGACTGTGTTTAGTATCCCTTGCTACACAGGTTTTCTCTTCAATATGAATTGTAGTAAAACGATCTTCTTTTACCACTCGCTCAGAAACTAATATAGAATCCTCGAAGTTGTAACCATTCCATGGCATAAAAGCCACTAACATATTCTGACCTAATGCCAACTCACCCATATCAGTTGAAGGTCCATCAGCCAGAATATCACCTGAACTAACCACATCTCCAAGCATCACAAGAGGCTTCTGATTAATACAAGTATTTTGGTTTGATCTTGTATATTTAGTAAGATTGTAAATGTCTACACCTGGTGCTCCAGACTCAGTTTCAGTATCATTCACTCTTACCACTATTCTTGCCGCATCTACAGCCTCAATTCGCCCACCACGAGTCGCTACCACAGTAACACCTGAATCCTTTGCAACAATACGCTCCATACCTGTTCCAACTAATGGCTTCTCAGCTCTTAAAGTTGGTACTGCTTGGCGCTGCATGTTTGATCCCATCAATGCTCTGTTCGCATCATCGTGCTCAAGAAAAGGAATAATTGACGCTGCAACTGAAACAATTTGTTTCGATGACACATCCATGTATTGAACTGTATCGGACATTGCTAAAGCAAATTCATCCTTATGTCGACACGAAACTAACCCTTCTACTAACTTACCGCTCTCATCTACTGCTACACTTGCCTGCGCAATTACAAACTCGCCCTCTTCAATAGCTGAAAGGTAATCTACCTGTTCAGTTACAAAACCATCAATCACTTTTCGATAAGGCGTTTCAAGAAATCCATAGCCGTTTGTGCGAGCGTAAACAGAAAGCGAATTGATAAGACCGATATTGGGTCCTTCTGGCGTTTCAATTGGACATACTCTGCCATAATGCGTTGCATGGACATCGCGGACTTCAAAACCTGCTCTTTCTCTAGCTAAACCACCAGGCCCTAAAGCTGATACACGACGCTTATGAGTTACTTGTGACAAAGGATTATTTTGATCCATAAACTGAGAAAGTTGACTTGAGCCAAAAAACTCTTTAACCGCTGCCGAAACAGGTTTAGCATTGATAATTTCTTGAGGCATTAAACCTTCAGAATCTGCTAATGTTAATCGTTCCTTAACTGCACGCTCTACTCGCACTAACCCAACTCTAAATTGATTTTCAATCATCTCACCAACAGATCGCACACGTCTGTTACCTAAATGATCAATATCATCAACCGTACCATTACCATTTCGTATTGAAATTAACTCTTTCAATACATCAATAATATCGTCTTTTGTTAATGTTCCAGTGCCTAAAATTTCTTCTCTACCAAGGCGTCGATTAAACTTCATTCTTCCGACAGTTGATAAATCATAGCGATCATCTGTAAAGAACAAGTTTTGGAATAAATTCTCAGCCGATTCTTTGGTAGGTGGCTCACCCGGTCTCATCATTCGATAGATCTCAACTAACGCTTCCAATGGATTAGTTGTGGTATCTATTCTCATCGCATTACTGATGTATGCACCATTATCGAGATCATTCACGAATAGTGTCTTAAACTCAGTTACGCCATTATCTAAAAACTTCTCTATAAGCGCGCCAGTTATTTCATCATTAACATTAGCTATTAACTCACCAGTAGACTCATCAATTATATTGTGACTTAATATTTTTCCTATTAAGTAATCCACAGGTACCTTAACCTCAGTTAAGCCCACTTTGTTCATCTCACGAATATGCTTAGCAGTAATTCGTCTACCTTCTTCAACTAAGACTTGTTCTTTATCTTTTATATCAAATGCCGCAATTTCTCCACGCATCCTTTCGGGTACTATGTGAAATAAACAATATTCCGCACTTAATGTGAATTTATTTGTTTCGAAGAAAATTCTAATCATTTCTTCGTTATCGAAACCTAAAGCCCTCAACAAAATTGTTGCCGGGATTTTTCTACGACGATCTATCCTAACGTAAACACAATCTTTATGATCAAACTCAAAATCTAACCATGACCCTCTATAAGGTATCACTCTGGCATTAAATAATAGTTTTCCTGAAGAATGTGTTTTACCTTTATCATGATCGAAAAACACACCGGGTGAACGATGTAATTGTGAAACAATAACCCTTTCTGTTCCATTTATTACAAAAGTTCCATTATCTGTCATCAATGGCAACTCACCCATGTATACTTCTTGTTCACGTATATCTTTAACTACTTTAGCATTAGCAGACGCTTCTTTATCGTAAATAACTAAACGAACTAATACACGCAATGGAGCAGCATATGTTGCCCCACGTTGCTGACATTCTCTTACGTCAAACGTTGGCTCACCCAGTCTATAATTAACATACTCAAGAACGGCGTAGCCTGAGTGACTATCTATTGGAAAAACGCTTGAAAAGGCTGCGTGTAAACCTATAGAATCTCGTTTTTGAGGTGGAACTCCAGATTGCAAAAATCCGGCATATGAATTAATTTGTGTTGCTAGGAGATAGGGAACTTCTAGTACTTCTATACTTTTCCCAAAATTATTTCTAATACGTTTTTTTTCTGTAAAAGAATAAGACATATCGCTTCCAAACTTTTTCGTCATGATTTATTTCTACTGTGTATTGGTACAAACAGCAAAAGGCCGGTGACAATTGCCACCAGCCATACTTTATGCAGAGATACAATTAATGTTTCTCTTCAATTCTATCCAAATTATTTTATTTAATTTCGACAGTAGCTCCAGCGTCAGTAAGCTGTTTTTTGATTTCTTCTGCTTCTGCTTTTGGCACGCCTTCTTTAAGAACTGTAGGAGCCCCTTCAACTGCATCTTTCGCTTCTTTCAATCCTAATCCTGTAATACCACGAACAGTTTTAATAACTGCCACTTTATTATCACCAAAAGATGCCAAAATAACATCAAATTCAGTTTGTTCTTCAGCTGCAGCTGCAGCTGCAGCTGGAGCAGCTGCCACAGCAACAGCAGCAGTAACACCAAATTTGTCTTCCATCGCTGTTATTAAATCAACAATTTCAGTAATGGTCATGTTTGATACAGCATCCAGGATATCTTCTTGAGATATAGCCATTGTAAATTCCTCTAAAAATATTTATTTTAAATTTTTTGTTTTAAGCAACTTCTTGCTTTTGATCTTTAACCGCAGCAATTGTTCTAACAAGTTTTCCGACTGGAGCTTTCAATACAGACATCAACATACTAATTGCTTGATCACGTGTTGGTAAACTAGCTAACTTAGCTAGAGCAGAGCCATCAAACGCCTCTCCGCCGAATGCAACAATCTTGGCAATTAATTTATCATTTGTCTTTGCAAAATCATTAATTAAACGACCTGCTGATCCTGGATCTTCCATTGAAAACGCTAATAATAACGGGCCAACTAATCCATCTTGCATGCATTCAAATTCTGTTCCTGCTACAGCACGTCTTGCAAGAGTATTCTTAACCACACGAAGATATACACCAGTTTCTCTAGCTGTTTTACGCAACACAGTTAACTCAGTAACTGTTAGGCCACGATATTCAGCCGCCACTGCAGAATGTGCTTTAGCTGCGAATTGAGCGACTTCTTCTACGACAGCTTTTTTGCCATCTAAATTTAGTGCCACAACATAGCTCCTTTTTTTCTGGATAACTCCAGAGTTAATAAATCATTCTTTCGAATGCCCAAATTACGGCTTTTATAACTATTAAAAGTTTAATACCGCCTACGCAGGATAATTAAGTTTTGCAACCCCTACGGTCTTTGACGGTTACCGCCGTTAAACGGCAACCCAAAGTTTCTAAAATTACTTAATTAGATAAGCTTGTTGCATCTAACCATAAGCCTGGACCCATAGTAGAAGACAAGGTAATCTTTTTAATGTAGACACCTTTTGCAGAAGAAGGCTTTGCTTTACGCAAATCTGAAAGTAACGCTTCTAAATTTCCTTTAATAGCGTCTGCATCAAATGTTGCTTTACCTAAAGTACAATGAATAATACCGCCTTTATCTGTTCGGTAACGAACTTGCCCAGATTTTGCATTTTTTACCGCTGTTGCAACATCTGCAGTCACAGTTCCTACTTTTGGATTTGGCATTAAGCCTCTTGGACCTAATATCTGGCCTAATTGACCAACAACTCTCATAGCGTCTGGTGAAGCAATTACGACATCAAAATTCATTTCACCTTTTTTTACTAAGTCAGCTAAATCTTCCATACCGACTATATCTGCACCTGCGGCAGTCGCAGCATCAGCACTTGGCCCCTGAGTAAAAACTGCAACACGAACTGTTTTACCTGTTCCGTTAGGAAGTACAGTTGCGCCTCTGACATTTTGATCTGATTTTCTTGGATCAACACCTAAATTCACGCTGACATCAATTGCCTCATTAAACTTAGCTGTACCTAATTCTTTTAATATTTCTACTGCTTCAGTTATAGTATATTGCTTTGATCTATCAACTTTACTTTTAACTAACTGAGCTTTTTTTGACAACTTAGCCATTACAAACCCTCCACATTTAAGCCCATGCTACGCGCACTTCCCGCTATCGTTTTAATTGCTGCTTCTAAGTTTGCAGCATTTAAGTCTTCCATTTTTGTTTTAGCAATTTCTTCTAACTGAGCTAAGGTAACAGTACCCACTTTTTTAGTGTTTGGATTACTACTTCCACTTTTAATCCCAGTAATTTTTTTCAGAAGAATTGATGCTGGAGGTGTTTTAGTAATAAATGTAAAACTTCTATCACTATAAACAGTGATCACAACGGGTAAAGGCAAGCCTTTCTCAACGTCTTGAGTCTTCGCATTGAAAGCCTTACAAAACTCCATAATATTCACACCACGTTGACCCAATGCAGGACCTACTGGTGGACTTGGATTTGCTTCACCTGCTTTTACTTGCAGTTTGATATAAGCCGTTATTTTTTTAGCCATTTTCTACTCCGATATGGGTGCAAACGCTTTTCAGCTCCCCCTAGACACAAAAATCCCTGTCTCACTATAGACAGAGATTCATTAATTTTAAAACAAGAGATTTACACTAAATCTTTAGCTTTTTTCAACTTGACCAAAAGCTAGCTCTACTGAGGTAGATCTACCAAAAATAAGCACCGAGATCTTCAACTTATTCTTTTCATAATTGACTTCTTCGACAACACCATTAAAATCCTTAAATGGCCCATCAGTCACTCTTATAACTTCACCTACTTCAAATAAAATCTTAGGACGCGGCTTGTTAACCCCATCTTCAACTCTATTTAAAATACTCATTGCTTCTTTTTCAGAAATTGGCGCTGGCTTATCTGATGTTCCCCCAATAAACCCTAATACTCTTGGCACATCTTTTACTAAATGCCAAGTTTCATCAGTTAAATCCATTTGAACAAGAACATAGCCAGGAAAAAACTTTCTCTCGCTTTTACGCTGCTGCCCCATTCTCATTTCTATTACTTCTTCAGTAGGAACCAGTATCTTGCCAAAATACTCTTCCAAGCCTTCTCTCTTGATTCTTTCTTCAAGGGCTTGCTTTACTTTATTCTCAAAATTTGAATACGCATGAACCACATACCATCGAAGCGCCATCTACCTAACCACCTTGACCAGTTAAAAATCTAACACCCCAAAAAAGAAACATATCAAGAACCCACAACATCAAACCTACCAAAAACACCATTGCAAATACTAGCAACGTTGTTCTGACAGTTTCATCTCTTGTCGGCCACACTACCTTTCTTACTTCTTGACGAGATTCAAGGGCAAAACCCCATACAGAGCGCCCCAACTCAGTAGTTAGTAACATACCCAAAACCACTGCAAAAATAATTACCAGAGCCAATACTCTGTACAACAAAGCTACTTCTTTGAAACTCGCATGATCTGCTGAAAAATAATAGAAACCAGCAATCCCTGAAACCACCAGTATTACTGAAAATATTTGCTTAACAATATCTGCTATAGATACTGATGACTGTGATTGAGACTGTGTATTCATGTTTTTTTATTATTATTCGCAATATTAATTTTGTTACATCTGAGTGGCAGGCCAGGAGGGGCTCGAACCCCCAACCAGCGGTTTTGGAGACCGCCATTCTACCAATTGAACTACTGACCTATTCAGACAAACTTTACTGAACTTGCTATTTTATACTAATAAAAAAAATTATTCAAGTATTGATGCAACGACACCCGCACCGACTGTACGACCACCTTCACGAATCGCAAAGCGCAAGCCATCTTCCATCGCAATGGGTGATATTAATTTTACTTTTACTGATATATTGTCACCAGGCATTACCATCTCTACGCCTTC
>CAIQNQ010000262.1 GCA_903873165.1 uncultured Methylococcaceae bacterium
CCCTGTGCCAGAAGAACAAAAAATTGCTGATGGATGGGTAGTTGGTCTCATTGAATCGACAAGCATACCAAGCGAAGCCGTTAATACAAAGATTGATACCCCTGTGAAAGAATTTTCATGGTAAAAATCATCACCCTGTACCTGCAGTTACAGTACATGAAGCCCCAGAAAATCAGTTATACCAGCAACAGGTCATGAACAAAAAAATTATGAGGGTTAATAAAGGAAGAAGAATATGATTTTCTAATCTTGAGCGGGGAAGATTTTATCAAAAAGGTACTCAATTAGATATACCTGTTTATTTTGATCAAGACGCCGAAAGTTGGTTTTCAGAGAACGCTAAAATTAAAAGGGTTGAGTTACAAATCCTGATTAATGAATTGTTATTCCTTGTTATCCAAGAAGTGCTGGAAAAACCAGTAGAATATCGCTAACACGAATTCACATAAACTATAATTTAAGTACTTAACACTGACCCTAGTTATTAGAAATAGGTATAGAACATATATAGCAAACAACAAAAAATATAGCCCTCAAGCTAGCTAAATAAGGCTCAACGATTGAGATACAGATAGTAGCTAAGGTGACAGATTTATCAGAATCAGATATCAAACAAATTTTAAGCCAATAAAAAGCGCTACAAGATCTATGTTGAGCAGCATAGACTCTATTGCAATTTTTAAAACCTATATCTTGTTTATCAATCGCTTAGGAAGTAGATTCTCTGCAATCCTACATCCATCGATTTTAAGTATAAACTGGCCCAGTTATTAACTCTCACGCAAAAGTCAAATTTGCTCATTGCTCAATTCCATACTACTATTTCACATGTTCAAGCTTTTAGTAAGTAACTTTTGCAATTGCAAATCAGCATGGTCAACACCTGCCCTTGGATTTACTGCCCATTGCGAAGTATAAACAAGTGTATTTTTATCTTCCACACAAGACATAAAAGCAAATCGAATAACAATGCCAATAATTTTCTTATTGCGGCGAGCGTATACTTTCTCCCATTGATGTGAGTATTGAGCAATAAATTTATCCATGATTGAATCGACTGAAGCAAAAAATTCTAACTCGGTTTCTTTCACGAAAATCTTGTCTCCTTCATTTAATATCTTCGATATATCAAGAGCAACTAAACCCCGATGTCCTGATCCAACTTTTCTCTTCAGAACTGTCTCAAGCTGCGTTGTAGCTTTTCTGACGTTATCATAAATCTTGTTTGGCGTCGTAATCCGCTTACATTCAATCCAAATTTTATTATTTCCTATTTGCACACCCGTATCAGAATCAGTTTTAAGTATTGCCTCTAGATCCGATGAAGGTCTATGCAACCGAGCGGCTGTAACAGCTTCGAAAAGATAATTACGGGCCTCTGTTGTTTTTGAAGTTTCTTCCGAAGTATTTTTTGGGCCGTTTACACTTTTGTCGAGTTTCGATACGATTGAATTCAACTGTTCCTTTGGTGTGTCCTTAAAGGCCGAATAGACTTCTAAAAAATGATAAATCTCAAACATAGAGCTAACATAGTCTGGAAATACATCCTTACCTTTTGACTCAATGTATGTTTTATTTTCAATTAATCGACTATAATTAGAAAGTCGATTTGGACCAATTTTTACACCAATGTCAGACATCCAATCAACTGCATTTGAGTATTTCTCGCGTATCTTATCGTAAGAATCCAGCTCGATAGTCATAGGTGTTTTTATCATAGAACTCACTAATTTTTCACATCTGCAGTCTTAAGTTGCCTGATCGTTTGAAGTTCAATTTTACGTTCGGAAATATGTTGCATGATTTGCATTGCCAGATCACCTAAAGGGTCACCGCCCATCTCTTTAGCTTCAGTAACGGTAACCATTAATTCATATAACTCCCCAGCTTTCTGCGAGGCAATTTCTTGCTCAGCTTCTGCTATACGGTGACGTAATTGAGCGAGGCGACGAATCGTTTTAATTAATCGCGCGGCAACATCATCACCAGTAATGGCTTCTGGATCTTGACCAAATTCAACTATTAGTTTTTCGATAGCAGCTTTATCACCTTGTGCATAAGCAACATTGACCTGTGCCATGATCTCATTACGGCGAACTCGTTCTGCATCTGTGGTAGCACGATCAGGGTGCATCAACTTGGCGGCTTGCCGGAAAGTTTGCTTTAATTCCGGTGTTATTTCGCTAGGAGGTACAGGTTGTTTTTCTGTTAATCCCGCTTCTTCGGCAGATTCTTTTGCCTGTTGTTTAGCCTCATTAGCTTTAGTTTGCGCGTCAACATTATCAATATCAAGTCCAGCTTCTGCCCTAGCTATTTGCGCAACCAACTGATCAAGTTCTACATATAATCGACCCACCATTTGATAATAGTGACATTCAAAAAGTGCGGTTTCTACCTTGATGGTTTCCAACGTCAATTCAGCATTGGCAACTTTATCTTCGAGTATTGCTTGTTCGCTTTCCAGTCGGTTAAGTTCTTGTTCTTCGGGTAACATTATGAATTCATCCAGTTAATGCCGCGTTTTGTTAAAATTTCTTGTGCCTTTACATACCCTTGTTCAGCAGCTTTACGATACCAGAATACAGCTTGTTCATCGTCTTGATCTAGGCCGCGACCATCAGCATACATTTTGGCCAACTCATATTGCGATCTATGGAAATTTTGTTCTGCGGACTTACGAAACCAAAATGCAGCCTTAACTTGATCTTGATTAAACCAATACCAGTTTGAATAAGATGATCCTAAAAAATACTGCCCACCAATGTGCCCTTTTTCGGCAGCTTTTGTGTACCAAAAAAATGCGAGAGAATTATCCCTTTCTACCCCAATACCACATCGATATGATGTACCCAAGTCATTCCATATTTCTGAATCATTAATCAGTTGATTATCAAAAAGCCAATTAAATGCCATATCTCCATATTGCTGCATCAGCTTATGGTTTCCATTAACTCCATGATATCCCCTATAAATCCGAGCAAGAAGAAAATAAGTTTTCCCATAATCCATATCAGCCAAAAGCTTAAAGATTTCAAAAGAAGTAGATAATTCTTTCTGCTTATCTATTTGCCATGTAGTGCAGTGTAAATTGCTGTAGATAGTTATTCGATCATAAATATCTCGCGCTCGTCGATAGCGATCATCCAGTTCAGACCTAGCAAGCCCATTATCTTTATTAAGTATAGTATTTAAACCGCGACCAATTAAACTGGTCGATGTACTTGCACTGCTATTGATCACTCGGGTTCTGCTAATTAGCGGTAATTTATCAGTCATGTCAGTTTGTAGCTGGTTTTTGTATCTGTAAGATGAGCTTGCCGAGTTCATTACTACCCAGCAATTCAACATTTGATTTTCTGGCGAGTTCAACGGCATTGTTAGTGTAATTTCCAGTAGTCACAACCCAAGCGCTATGACATCTATAATAGGCCATGCCGGATAAGGCCTCTTGCACAGCCGACACGCCAACACTACCGGTATAACATTTCGCTTGGACGGCGATAAGTTGTCGGTCTTTATGCAGAATCAGGTCTGCACCATAATCACCAGTTGAAGGAGTTGTTTTGACTTCATAACCGTGGCTTTTAAACAATACGGCAAGGTAATCCTCGAAATCTGTACCACTAAGCTTTTTTAATTCATCAACATACAGAGAACCATACCGTAGTTCCCAGCGCTCATGTTCTTTCTGTTTATGGCGTAGGGCTTGTTGCTGTTGCTTAGCAAAGGTCAATGTCTCGGATAAATGTCTGACTTTCGGATCAAGTTGCTTTGTCGCTTTTGCTGTAGGTGCTTCGTTTCCAAATATTAGTGATATTAGCCATTTCATTGACATAATTTATGCTGGATACACACCGGTTCTTATTGCTGATTCTGGAGTGAGTACGCAGCACATATCAATTCTTTGAATCAAATTATTTTTAACCTCAACTAATACCGTTGCAACTAAATTGTCTTTTTTACCTTGAGCTATCAAAACACAGGGGTTATCTCCAACAAATCCAAGCCATGCCATTTCTGCGAATACAGGGTTATTACTATTTTTTACAGTTAATAATTTAGGAGTAATGTAATCTAAGTATTCTTGTTTAGACGTAATTTCATTGAATACCCATTGTGATACGTAATGAAAGTCATTTGCTAATAATGGTTCTATATCTGAAACTGAATAAGTGTTCATCATTCTTGCATAAGCTTTAAGTGCTTCTTCAGTGTTCAACATAAAACTTCCTTAGATATATTATTGAAACTAAGATATTTCTAATTTTGGAATAGTAGTTAATTCTCAAATTTAAGACTGGTCATTAAGGATGACTGAGTAACTAATTAGAGTTATGCTTTACCATAAATTTAAATTTTCTAACTGATTTAAGTTTAGCTTAAAACTTACATTAACGACAATTAAATAAATAGGGGACTTTTATGTTGAAATGGCTTTTTGGTGGAAAAGAAGAGAGCAACAAAGCCCAAGATAGCTGTGCATTAACATCTTTATATGAGGGGGATCGAGGGATTGATCAATTACATGAAAACGATGCAGTGATTAGACTCTGGTTGTCTGAGCCACTTCATAATGCACTGGATCAAACCGTTGATGAATTAAAGGGTAGCTCGTCCAAATACTTAAGAGAGTTTTTAGTGGTCTATCTTTATGGAGCGCATGAATTACTCAAAATGAAAGCATTTAAAACTGGTTTAAATTATGAGCCGCCACCAAAACCAAGAGAAGAACAAGGCATTATGTTTTCCAGAGCATCTATGTCAGAAGTGATTCCGGGTCTAGGTAAAAATTTAGTTCC
>CAIQNQ010000263.1 GCA_903873165.1 uncultured Methylococcaceae bacterium
AGACAGGCTCTACGCATTGGATTTAATCAAATTAAGCAAAGTGGTTTGTTGACTTTAAATCATATTATTCAGATTCAAGCTGAACTGGAACAAAATAATGCAGGTTTTCGTAAATTACCCGGTACGTCTTTAAAAGATGCAGCGGGTCAGGTTATTTACATGCCGCCTCAGGATGCTACGAAAATTGTTGCATTAATGACCGATTTAGAGAGTTTTATTAATGATGCTCAAGTCTTTGATGTAGACCCATTGATTAAAATGGCGTTGATTCATCATCAGTTTGAAAGCATTCATCCATTTTATGATGGTAATGGGCGTACAGGTCGTATTATTAACGTATTGTATTTAGTGAAAGAAGGTTTGTTGGATATTCCTATACTCTATTTGAGTAGTTATATAGTAAGGACAAAGTCTGATTACTATCGCTTGTTACAATCCGTACGTGAAGAAGATCGTTGGGAAGAATGGGTGATGTATATGTTGGAAGGTATAGAGCAAACGGCTACTCTAGCGGTTGAAACTATTCAAGCGATTAATATTGCTTTACAAGATTATAAGCATCGAATACGAAATGACTATAAATTTTACAGCCAAGATTTAATCAATAATTTATTTAATCATCCTTATACAAAAATTGAATTTGTACAACGAGATTTGCAAGTCTCTCGAATTACAGCGACAAAATATCTTGATGCGCTTACAGCGGGTGGATTCTTGAATAAGCAAAAAATGGGGCGCGGTAATTATTACATCAATATTGCCTTAAATTCTATTTTGGTTAGTCTTAATTCGCATTAAATATTAAAGTACTTTATCAATTTAGATCTACCCCCACCCACTCTAACTCCTTAACACGCCTTACCAATTTAGCTTCTTTCTCCGCAAGTAGAATCACCATCATACTCAGCGTCTCTTCCCAACAGCGATCAGACTGAATACGCTGCTCATTTAGCAGGTGTCTAATCGTCAGATTATGTGCTCCTAAAGATTCAATTTTTGCTCGTAGGGGGTGTTGCTCAGTCGTCATAGTTAAGCCTAATGAGTTTATCAAGTTAGAGCAAAATATTATCACTAGGCGCAGAGTCTGGCTACGGTCAATATCTGTTTGATATAAATTGTGTTCTTTGATAATGGCAAGATAAATTTTATGCAGTAGAATAGCGCTAGGAAATGTTGAAATTAAGCGTTGCACATAAATGATAGAGTGTTATTGGAAGATGTAATAGAGTTGCACTGCTAAGTTTCCCAGATAAACTGGTTATTCATCCGAATATTGGGGTTTAGATAATGCTATGGCAACATTATATGATTAAAGATTATGCTTCTAATAAACAATTACTTAGACTTTTTCTAAGATCACTGTTTCAGATAGGACTTATCATCAGTGTTGTTGAGGGATCAATCATGCTGATGTTAGATAACCTAGTGAGTTTTACGCATATAGAAGCGGGCGTTTTAGATGCCGTGCTGTTAGTTTTGATAAGTTCACCACTTGTGTGGTTTGTAGTGTTAAGGCCTTTAGTGCAGGTCGTTATTCTTCAGCAAAAATCTTCAGCTGAGCATGCCCGAGTGAATACTGAGTTGCGTGCGGCCTTAGACAAACATGCGCTGGTGAGTATTACTAATGTTAAGGGACGTATTATATACGTTAATGCTAAATTTTGTGAACTTTCAGGTTATTCTCAAACGGAACTATTAAATCAAGATCATCGAATTATCAATTCAGGCCATCACGATAAGGCTTACATAAAAGGTCTATGGGACACTATTAGCCAAGGGGATACCTGGCAAGGTGAGTTTTGTAATCGTTGCAAAAGTGGTACGTTATATTGGGTGGATAGCACCATTACTCCAATGTTAGATGAGAGAGGCAAGCCTTACCAATATATTTCCATCCGTAGAGACATTACCGCTCAGAAATTAGTGGATGAACAACTCGCGCTTTTTAAACAAGCCGTTGAGGCGTGTAGTGAAATGATTGTTATCACTAATAGAAAAGGGTATATCCAATATGCTAATCCGGCTTTTTATCAAGAAACCGGTTGGACTCCGTTTACGTTACGAGGCCGGAGAGCAGATGTGCTGGATAGTCCTAATGCAGATAAGCAAAGTTTGGCCTCATTGGCAGCGGCTTTAAACAGAAAGGAAAGTTGGTCTGGCAAATTATTGGGACGTCGTAAAGGGAAAGCACCATTAGTTATTGCTGATCAAATGACGCCCATTAGTCCTCTTGAATATTGGGTAGAGTTATTCGCTACCCCTATGCTATCGGCTGATGGTGAGTTGTCTGGATTTGTGCAGATTCAGCGTAATATCACTGAGCAAGTCATTTTAGATGCGCTAGCGAAAAGAGACAAAGAGGATGCTCAAGTACGTTTAAAAATTGCTAAGGTATTACAGCAAGTTGCGCCGTTTAAGGAGCGTTGTCAGTCGGTTTTGTCTATGCTTTTTGAGATTGAGTCTTTAAGCTTACAGCAAAAAGGTGGCTTGTTTCTCCGCACAGATGCGCAAAATAGTTTGGAGCCTTTTGTGCTAGCAGGGAGTTTTAGTGACGAGTTCTTTGAAAAAGAACACAGTGTTGCTTTAGGTAATTGTTTATGCGGTAATGTATTGGAATCCGGTGAGTTAGTGATATCTGATGATTGTGGTTGTGATGCTTGTCATGATCCTAAATTCGCCGTTTTGCAGGCGCACGGACATTATATTGTACCGTTGGTTGAGAGTGAGCATGTCTTGGGCGTACTATTTCTTTATACAGATCCTTTTCCTGCCGCTAACAAAGGTCGTTTGAACACCCTAAAGCAGGTGGGTGAAATGTTAGCACTGGCCGTTCAGCAAGATCGGGCGAAAGAATTATTGGAACAGGCTCGTGATTTAGCTCAGAAAACAGCTCAAGCAAAAAGTGAGTTTTTAGCCAATATGAGTCACGAAATACGTACTCCCATGAGTGGGGTTTTGGGAATGCTAGATTTATTACGGGATACGGAGTTATCCCGTGGTCAATCAGAAATGCTCGAAACGACTTATACTTCAGCTGAGGCATTGTTGGCGATTCTTAATGATATTTTAGATTACTCCAAACTCGAAGCGGGTCGGGTTGAAATAGAGCAAATTCAATTTAATTTAAAGACGCTGGTTGAAGATGTATGCACTTTGCTTGCTTGTCCTGCTTATGCTAAGGGCTTGCAGCTAAGTTGTTACATTCCGGTAGAATTGCCTAATATCTGGATTGGGGATTCTAACCGTATTCGTCAGGTACTCACCAATTTGGTCGGTAATGCCGTTAAGTTTTCAGATCAGGGTGAAGTATCGGTTGTAATCAGTTCTCAAACTAGCCCAGGTGAGGGTGAAGCAAGTGTGCGTTTTGAAGTTCACGACACGGGGATTGGTATTAATTCTGAAACCCAAGCGCGATTGTTTCAAGTATTTACGCAAGCGGATGGTTCTACGTCACGGCGTTTTGGGGGTACAGGTTTGGGCTTATCGATTAGTAAATTTCTGGTCGAATTGATGGGGGGACAGATAGGCGTTAGGAGCGAGCTGGGGGTAGGTTCATGCTTCTGGTTTGAATTGCCGTTAGGGCCAGTAGCCGACGAAATACCCAGGTCGGCAGATATTGAGCTGAATGATAAGAGAATCTTAGTAGTAGATGATAATGCCAATAATCGGATGATTTTAGAGCATTATGTGTCAAGCTGGGGGATGGTTGTTTCGTCAGTTGATACGGCAGTTGCTGCCTTAGGTGTCTTAATGGACGCTGCACAAAATGCCGAGCCATTTGATATTCTGCTCTCGGATTTACAAATGCCGATGGTGGACGGTTTAGCGTTGGCCCGTATGATTAATGATATTCCGGCTATTTCAGGTATCTCTCGATTATTGTTGACATCCGGCGGGATAGGCTCAGAAGCAGATTATAAAGCCTTAGGTTATTCCCAAGTGCTGATAAAACCCGTACGACAATCACAGCTTTTTGATGCTATCGTTATGGCATTACAATCTTCTAAATCGCCATCTGAGGTACCCGTTAATTTGGAAATTGCCGAAAGGACTTCGAATAAAGACGTGTGGGCTGATTACGGTCATAAACGCATCTTAATAGCTGAAGATAATCGCGTTAATCAGAAAGTTATTTCAGCGATGTTGGCAAGGTTTAATGTAAAACCTGATTTGGTCGATAATGGGCAATTAGCGTTAGATCGATTAGAGCAGTATCAATATGATTTAGTGTTAATGGATTGCCAAATGCCAATTATGGACGGTTATGAAGCGACAACTAAGTTCCGAGAATGGGAGCGTGCTACTCAAAGCAGTCGAACACCGGTCATTGCTCTTACTGCGCATGCAACAGCAGAGGCGTGCGAATTTAGTATAGCGGCGGGTATGGATGCGCATCTTTGTAAACCAATTAATCGTAAAGCTTTAGTAGAAACCTTACAGCGTTGGTTTACTACTGATGAAATGGGTGCTATTAAAAACGAAACTAATCTGCTTTAACTACAAAGCTGTGTTTTACAGTAAAATTGCTTCAGCTAAAGTAAACGGATCACCTTAAACGCATTGTCCGAAGGATACGAGGGGTGCGTTGTTTGCGTTGGAATATCGTTAGTATAGTGATAATGAAAGATAACTTGATACCTTGATACCTTACGAAAATGTTAAATACGGCAATAATTCCTGTTAATGAGCGTGAGAGAATTAGCGCGTTGCTGCGCTATGAAATCCTCGACACGCCTCCAGACGGCGCGTTTGATAGTATCACTGAGTTGCTGTCACAGTTGTTAGAGGTGCCTATTGTTATCGCAAGCTTGGTAGATACCGATCGTATTTGGTTTAAATCTCATCATGGTGTAGATGTTTCTGAAATTGGACGAGACCTGGGACTATGTGCGTCGGCTATTTTAGGAAATGAACCTTATATTATTTCCGATACTTTGCTTGATCCTCGGACATTAACCAATCCCCTGGTTGCGGGTGATTTTGGCTTGCGTTTTTACGCCGCTGTGCCACTGCAAACCCATGACAATTTTAATCTAGGCGTCTTATGTTGCCTTGATTTTAAGCCGCGTACTTTAACTAAAGAGCAAATCGCCATTATTGAAACGTTGGCAAAAGTCATTATGGATCAGATGGAATTACGACTGGCGGCGAGGCGTGTTGATGAGTTAAACCAAAATTTAGTAGAGTCTCATGAAGAGATGCAGAGACAAGCCGAAGCCTTGTTAAAAGCCAAGGAGTTGGCTGATTTAAATATTGTTGAGCTTAAGCGAACAGAAGTCGCCTTGAAAGCCGCTCTGGATCAAGCGGAAGCCGCTAACACTGCGAAAAGTACATTTCTGGCGACGATGAATCATGAGATTCGTACGCCGCTGAATGCCATTTTAGGGATGACCTACTTGCTCGATAAATCGCCTTTGAATACCGAACAAGCAGAAGAAATCCGTACTATCAAGACTTCTGGTAAGGTTCTGTTGCACCTCATTAATGATGTGCTTGATTTTAGCAAAATTGAAGAAGGTAAGTTGACATTGGATCACCAGCCTTTCTCACTGCCACTACTTTTAGAAGACCTTAAGAGCATGGCAAATGGCCTCAGTTCGCCCAAAGGACTGATACTCAACATAGCCGCACTAGATGCAGCGATACCTAAGGTCTTGATAGGTGACGATAGTCGGATCAGTCAAATATTGCTCAACTTCTTGGGTAATGCTATCAAATTTACCGATCAGGGTCAGGTTAATCTAAATGTTGAGGTCGTTGATCATGATGAGCGGGCCGGCAATGTTAGGCTACGTTTCGAGGTGCAGGATACCGGCATTGGTATTCCTCAGACTATGCAGGAGCAGTTATTCCAGCCGTTCCAGCAGGCGGATTCATCAATTTCTCGTCAGTTTGGGGGTACTGGATTGGGGCTTTCGATTGCTAAACGGCTCGCTGAAATTATGGGAGGGCAAGTGGGTGTGTATAGCCAGCCTGGAACGGGTAGTACATTTTGGCTGGAGTTACCCTTCGTTATGGGTTCAGCAAAACCTGATTGGGAAGTTGAATGCCTAGAGTTCCCTACGCTCAATTCCACTTTAGCTCAGGGTGACTCTAGTCATGGACTCTCTGATATCTGTGTTTTAGTCGTAGATGATAATCCTACGAATCTTGTTGTCTGTCAGCGGATTCTTGCTAGAGAAGGTGCTCAGACTATCCTTTGCGAATCCGGTGCAGCAGCCTTGCAGGCAGTTAGTGAAAATACAGTTGATATTATCTTGGTGGATGTACACATGCCCAGTATGGATGGGTATGAAATAACCCGCCGGATACGTGCCGAACCTAAGCTCCGAGCTATCCCTATTGTCGCTTTAACGGCCGATGTATCCGAGGTGAAGCGAGAGGCTGCGTTGGCAATGGGAATGAATGACTTTCTAGCAAAACCCCTTGATCCGCCAAAGTTGATAAGTGTGGTGCGCACCCTAGTTGAACAATCACGTGGAAAGGTTTTACCAATGATATATGATGCAGAGATTACTACTTCAGCCCAGCATTTTAGTCAGGACTGGCCAGAAATTGCTGGTATTGATGCAGAACTTGCTGCGCTAATTTTGGATGGCGACAGTGAGTTTTTTATCGAGCTCCTTTGTGTGTTCATTAATGAACATGAGAATACGGCGACTAAAGTACGTGAGTTGATAATCGATGATCGAGTGGCGGCTTCCCATCTTGTACATGGAGTGCGTGGACAAGCGGCTAATCTGGGAGCAACTGCGTTGGCTGAAGTGGCTGGACAATTGGAAGATTTACTAAGAGATTCGATAAAAAATCCCAATGCGGCGTATAATGCTTTCGAACTATCACTTGCGAATCTAATTATTGCGATAAATGCGCAACTGAGCAGCAGGCAGATTAATAGTTCAGAGACTCCCCTCATATCCTAGCAGAGGAAAATAATGCAAACCGTGTTAGTCGTTGATGATGATGAAGTATTTCGCGCAATCATGAGGCGTAATTTAGAAAAACTAGGCTATTCGGTAGCTGAAAACAATTCTGGAGTCGGCGTATTGCAACAGATTCAAGAGTTGAACCCGATTGCTTGTCTTCTTGATATTGTCATGGACAAGAAGGAGGGACTTGAGACAATCTGTGAGTTGGTCACTGTATCTCCCCGCCCTAAAATTATTGCTACCTCATCGAACAGTTTTTACCTTGAATGTGCGGTTGACTTAGGTGCGGATGCCCAGCTTAAAAAACCAATCACTCCAGAGGCATTATCGGTTGTTCTTGCGGGTCTTTAATGGCAAAGTAAGACGCAATAATAAAACCTCGTTTATATTGCCATCAGTTACCCGCCTGTCGCTAACGATTGGTATATCAGTGCTATTCAGTTACTACTTGAGTCGCTGTCTCTCAAGATAAACATCAGTCGTTAATTTCAATGCGTGCGTATTAAATTTTGATACAGTATCGCTCAATAATTATACTTTTTTTCTCAAATAGATTTATGACAGAAACAATGCAATCACTAGGTTTTATTGGAACTGGTTTAATGGGAAAGCCGATGGTTTATCGGCTGTTAAACGCTGGTTTTAAGGTTAATGTTTGGAATCGAAGTCCTGAAAAGTTGTTAGACCTGACTTTTTCTGGTGCAAAAGCATTTGATTTGATTGAGCAATTGGTGGCTGCTTCAGAGGTTATCATATTGTGTTTGAAAGATACCGAAGTGGTTGCAGATGTGGTGTTTAATCATATACTGAGTAGTGGCAGGGCAGGTCAATTAGTCATTGATTTATCTAGTATCGATCCACAAAAAACCCGAGATTTAGCGGTCGTCCTGAATGAAAAATGCGGTATGTGTTGGGTTGATGCGCCCGTATCGGGTGGGGTATCTGGAGCAGAGCAAGGCAGTTTAGCTATCATGGCGGGCGGTGCTGAAAACGATGTGAATATTGCTAGAACTATTTTGGCGCCGCTTTATAAGCAATTAACGTATATGGGGGCGGTGGGGAGCGGGCAGATCACTAAGATATGCAACCAAATGATCGTTAGTTGTAATGTGATGGTGATTGCTGAAATGACCTCATTAGCGCAGTCAGCAGGTGTTAATGCCGAAAAAATAGCCGGAGCCTTGGCCGGTGGCTTTGCAGATTCAAAACCGTTGCAAATACTCGTTCCTGAAATGGCGACGGAAACTTTTGAGCCGATCAAGTGGCGCGTGCAAACGTTGTTGAAGGATTTAAATATGGCTCAGATCTTGGCAGAAAAGCAAGGAAACTCGATTCCTATGTCAGATTTAGCGGCTGAATTGATGCAATGTCACGCGGCTAATGGTTATGCTGAGCAAGATCCAGCCACCTTAATCAAATTATATGAGGCTAAGGATGCTTAAATTTTGCGCTAATTTAAGTATGCTATTTACAGAAGTCGATTTAGTTGAGCGCTTTGAAAGGGCTAAAAAGGCGGGTTTTACAGCAGTGGAAATCCAGCTTCCCTATAGTCTTTCAGCAGAGAAAATTAAAGCGCTTCTGCTAGAGCATCAATTAAATTTAGTGCTTTTTAATATAGATGCTGATGATTTACTGCAAGGTGGCGAAGGGTTGGCGGCAGTGCCTGAAAAGAAAGTTCAATTTCAGTTAGCGGTGGCGCAAGCTCTAGAGTATGCGCAAATTTTACAACCTGAAGTGATTAATGTGTTGCCTGGGCGTTGTTTCGATTTAAGTCGGGAGCAAGCCTACTTAGATACCTTTAAAGAGAATTTGGCTTATGTTGTCGATGTCTTTACGCCATTAGGTATAAAAATAGTTTTCGAGGCGATTAATAGTTACGATATGCCTGGTTTTATCATTAGTACGAGTCAGGATATGTTGCAGATATTGGCTGAGTTATCGTTGGATAATTTATATGTGCAGTACGATATCTATCATAGGGTTAGTATGGGGGAATCTGTTGCCGAGTTTATTAATCAGCATGTGGATAAGATCGGTCATATTCAATTTGCAGATTATCCAGGTAGGCATCAGCCGGGTACTGGCTTAATTGATTTTCAGAAAATATTTTCTTTAATTGATCGTTCTGCTTATTCTGGCTGGGTTGGTGCAGAATATAAACCCATAGCAGAAACAATAAATAGCTTAAGTTGGTTTAAATAAATTTATTTTTATTGATTTAAGGTTCGCTTAAGACTTGTTATTTAGACTCTACCCTAAGTTAATAAAAAAGGGTTTGATTTATGAATAAGCTGACATTTGCGGTAGTTGTTATTGCGGGCAGTTATTTTTCTAATCTTATTGGGGTTGCAGAGGCTGCTACTCGTCATCACCATCATGCAAAACACACGCATGTTAATAAACATCATCAAAAAGCCAGTAAGCAGATGACCGCATCTTGGTATGGTGCTAAGTTTCATGGTAAAAAGACAGCCAGTGGTGAGCTGTTTAATATGTATGAAATGACAGCAGCACACAAATCATTACCTTTAGCCTCTTATGTTGAGGTGACCAATCTTAAAAATCATCGAAGCGTGATAGTGCGCATTAATGATAGAGGCCCGTTTCATTCCTCAAGATCAATGGATTTGTCTTTAGCCGCTGCTCAAGAGCTTGGTATGAAAGGCCCTACACCGATAGACATAACGCCAGTGACTTTTAATCAATTCTCGGCACAAGCTAATCGTAATAAATCAAATAAACGCGGTTAATTGTATTTAATATTCTAGAGTTTGAGCTAGGGTTATCCAATAATGCCTAATAAGGCGTTCTCTCGGTAAGCTATTTGGTTTTATTCTTACCGTTCAGTTAAGCATTTTTACAATGCTGTTAAATCTTTGTGTTTACGTAATCTATGTTGCTGATGATCGCATTGGTTAGAATTTACTAGCATACTATGTGTGCTGGAGTCCATATTTTTTTGATTGCATAAATTTCCAAAAAATTCCTCATAGCTTTAATGGCGCTAATTTTATGACTTTTTGGCTTAAATTTGCGCTGCAATAGCGTATCATTTTAGATTTATACGTGAAATCCATGTGGTTTTTAAGTATTTAAAATTCAATTAGTTATATATTTTGTTTTTGAATGTTTTAAACAATTTTAAGTTTTTTTGTTTATAGCTTTGACAATGCCTACTAAGTCATGATAAAAAATACACCATTGCAGGAGCAAATTCCGGCAATCAATTCATAAAAATTTTTTGAATTGCTCTCTTGAGGAAGAGAGAATAATAATTATTAATAACAATAGAGGATTTTAAAATGACTGAAGAAATCGAAAAAGACAATACTTGGGTAATCGTTGGTGTATCTATCGCTGCAATCGTACTTTTAGTTGTTTTGTTGAAAAAAGACGAAACTAAACATTTAGAAAGTGGTGCAGTTGCACAACTTCAAACTGAAACATTCAGTAAAATTGAAAAAAGACATACTTCTAATAACAGCTCTGCAGAACAAATCTCAGGCAAATAAGTTATTAGACTTCCCTCGTCAAATATGGCGAGGGAAGCTTTAAAACGCTACATCCGCACAGTTACCACGAAGTTTAAAAAGCAAGTTACCCTCTGATCAGTTTTTAACCTAAAAACTGTCAATCTGAAAATACTAATAATAAACAATTAATCCAAAGTTTACATCGACTGGGTCAGGGAATAAGCTTAGATACAAAACCTATTTTGTTAGAGCTACCTGACATCATCAGATGCCAGGTGTATTTGAAGGATTTTAGTCAAATGACTAGCTAACCCGTTTTACTGATTAGCGACTTTAATGAGCCAACCCGATTTGTCGTCACAACCTAAAACCGCTTTAGCACTGACATCAATCCGCACATAGTCTCCCGTTAGATATGCGGGGAGTTTAGCCGTGATTTTATGAAAGGTACTAGTGCTTTGAATAGTGAATGCTAAGGGTTCTTTTTTAGCCGTTAATTTAATTGAGCTAGGGTCGGCCCAAGGCGATATTTTAATAATGAATTCTGCTTCTGGTTGCGTTTCAATATTACTGGGAGCTTTATACTCGCTGAGATTGAAATCAGTAAAGCGGGGTTTTTTACAAGATTTCTCTGTTTCTTCTGGGCTATAGGCTGATGCAGTGCCAATATTTATAATGATTGCCATACATAAGGCAGATTTAACTATTTTTATTATTTTCATATTAATTTCTCGGTTAATAAGTGATTTTATCTTATTGGGATAACCAACTGTCACGCTGGGTCACTTTAGTTTTTTTTTGATTTAAATTCAACTAATTCTATTCAAAGAGATAACATAGAAAGTATGTTATGCAAGCTTTCTGTATATCTTTCACAAAAAAGCATGATGTCTTGTACAATATCGCTAGTTTAAATTTTGAAGAGAACATGACTTTGAGCGAAAAAAACCAAGAAAGCTTAAATTATAAAAGTGCTGGGGTTGATATTGCAGCAGGAAATGAATTAGTTGAGCGAATTAAGCCGATAGCAGCCAAAACTCGTACAGCGGGTGTTATGGCTGGGTTAGGTGGTTTTGGATCGATGTTTGAATTGCCTTTAGATCGTTATAAAAATCCAATCTTAGTTTCAGGGACAGATGGTGTTGGCACTAAGCTTAAATTGGCTATTGATTTAGGTATTCATGATACCGTGGGTATTGATCTGGTTGCCATGTGTGTTAATGATATTATCGTGCAAGGTGCTGAGCCATTATTTTTTTTAGATTATTTTGCGACCGGTAAACTCGATGTTGAGACAGCTGCCTCGGTTATAAAGGGTATTGGTCAAGGTTGTGAATTGGCAGGTGCAGCTTTAGTCGGTGGTGAAACTGCCGAAATGCCGGGTATGTATCCTGATGGTGAATATGATTTGGCTGGCTTTTGTGTAGGTATTGTTGAAAAAAGTAAAGTCTTAGATGGTGTTCAGATTAGTGTAGGTGATAAGCTAATTGGTATTGCGTCATCTGGCCCACATTCAAATGGTTATTCTTTAATTAGAAAAATTATTTCTCACAGTGGTGCATCACTCAGTGATTCGTTTGGTGATAAAACGTTAGGAGAGGCGTTATTAGAGCCGACGCGTATTTATGTGAAATCCCTATTAACTCTATTAGAAAAAGTACCAGTGCATGCTTTTGCGCATATCACTGGGGGTGGATTAACAGAAAATTTACCTCGGGTATTAAAGGAGGGTGTACACGCAAATATCAACCTGGCTTCATGGGCATTACCCGATATTTTTGTGTGGTTAAAAGAGCAAGGAAACGTGTCATTGGTCGATATGTTGATCACATTTAACTGTGGTATAGGCATGATCGTTTGCGTCGCCCCAGATGATGTGGAAGCAACGCTTGAAAGTTTAACCTCTTCAGGTGAAACAGCATTTGTTATAGGTGAATTAATTGCGTCTGCAGGCAAGCCTAAAGTACATTACATTTAGTTTTTAATAATTACACTTAGTGGAACCACTTCCTCAACAGCTTTATACGGTCGCTCAAGTTAAAGAACTTGAGCGATGTGCTATAGAGGATTGCGGTATTTCCAGCTTTGAATTAATGCGCCTAGCGGGTGCTGAAGTCTTTCAGTGTTTACGTCTACAATGGCCTAATGTTAAATCTATCGCTATATTTTGTGGCGCAGGTAATAATGCTGGCGATGGCTATGTGGTCGCTAGTTTGGCACTGCAAGCGAATTTGACTGTAACCGTTTATAGTTTAATTAATCCTGATAACTTAGTGGGTGACGCCTTAACGGCTTTTCAACATTACCAAAATAAAGGTGGTAGTAATATTCCTTTTGCAGATCAAACAATTGATGGCGTAGACATTATTGTTGATGCTTTATTCGGCACGGGTTTAAATCGATCGGTAGGCGGGCTTTATGAGCGTGCTATTCATAATATAAACTCATCCTTTGTGCCTGTTGTTTCAATTGATATTCCTTCAGGTTTAAATGCGGATACCGGTGCTGTCATGGGGTGCGCAGTAAAAGCCGATACAACAGTTACCTTTATTGCTTTAAAACAGGGGCTTTTTACTGGCCAAGCTGCAGAGTATTGCGGAGAAATTGCCTATAGCTCGTTAAAGTTACCTAATCACCTTTTTAACGATGTACTGCCATCTAGTCTTCGGGTTTTAAAAAAAATATGGCAGACTAGAAATCGTTGTGGACATAAAGGTACTTATGGACATGTGCTGATTATTGGTGGTGATGTAGGTTATTCGGGTGCTGTTAAATTGGCTGGTGAGGCTGCGTTGCGTATTGGTGCTGGATTGGTATCCATCGCAACAAATAGGGCGCACGCGGCCTATTTAAATATAAATAGGCCTGAGTTGATGTGTCATGGTGTTGCTGATGCCCAGGATTTATCATTATTAATTAATAAGGCGAGCGTGGTTGTTATTGGTCCTGGTTTGGGGCAAAGTGCTTGGGCGCAAGAATTATTAGATTTCGTTTTAACGATTCATAAACCTTTAATTATTGATGCGGATGGCTTAAATCTTTTAGCTCTGTCGCCTAAACGTAACTCAAATTGGATATTAACGCCGCATCCAGGTGAGGCGGCGCGGTTATTAAATTGTTCGACTGTAGATATTCAGCAAGATAGATTTTCAGCGGTATTAGCGCTTCAATCTCAGTATCAGGGTATTGTGGTTTTAAAAGGCGCCGGTACGCTGATTGCTTCTAATGAGGCGTGCTGGGTTTCTTCTACAGGCAATCCTGGTATGGGTACGGGAGGCATGGGGGATGTTTTAGCTGGCGTTATAGCAGGATTGGTTGCTCAAGGTGAATCTTTGCTAGAGGCGGCGCAACAGGGCGTTTATGGTCATGGATATGCGGCAGATTTAGCCGCAGCAGCCAAGGGAGAAAGAGGCTTGTTAGCGAGAGATTTGATGCCGTATCTTAGACAGTGGGTTAATAATTGGTAAATGCAGATATATTTAGAGAGCACTGAGCAAACGGAGCAGTTTGGTGCTAGTTTATTTAGGGAGTTGACCGGAAAAACCCTTATATTTTTGCAGGGCGATTTAGGTGTAGGTAAAACAACTTTAGTGCGCGGTTTTTTGCGGTCAGCGGGTTATGAGGGTGTTGTTAAAAGCCCCACTTATAATTTAATAGAAGAATATACCATTGACTCACTTAAGGTTTTTCATTTTGATTTGTATCGATTAACGGATCCTGAAGAGTTGGAATGGATAGGTATAAGAGATTATTTTGATCAAGAAGCGGTGTGTTTTATTGAATGGCCCGATAAGGGTCTTGGTTATTTGCCCGCACCAGACAAGATTATCCGCTTGCTTGTTAAGGATGGTGGGCGCGAATTAATTATAGATTAATGTGTAAATCTCCAGTGGTATGAAGTGGTTTAAGCACGTAGTCAGCTCATCAGTTTGATTTCACCCGGTGTTCATCATTTTTAAATATGCGTATTGATATAAAAATATTGGTGTTTTTGATATTACAGTTAGTCGCTGTATGTGCCAGCGCAAAACAGATTGACGTTAAATCATTAGCGTTTTCAACGACTGAAAATCAAAACAAATTAATATTTACGGTATCCGAGCCAGTAAAACATCGGGTATTTGTAATTGATAAACCGCCACGATTAGTCGTTGAGATTAAAAATGCAAAATTAAATAACCCAATTGCTTTCCAGTCGTCAATAAATTCAATATTTTCGGGTGTTACTTCAATGACGGTTAATGCTATTGATTTAAAAGTAATGCTTGATTTAAAAACTCCCGTTAATGCCAAAGAATTTAGTTTAATTTCTAATAATGTCACTAATCATTTGATTGTTGAATTAAATTCTAAAAATTCAAGAAAAGCATTGAAGCCTATTGTTGATAAAGAGCTAGTCAGCACTAAAACAACTGTAAACGAAGTTCCTTCAATATCGACTAGAAAAAATCAACTTAACGCTATTGTTATCGCCATAGATGCGGGGCATGGAGGGAGTGATCCGGGTGCGCAGGGTGTACAAGGAACAGAAGAGAAAGTCGTTACTTTTCAAATCGCTAAAAAACTTGAAGCCTTCATTAATGCGCAGTCAGGGTTTCAAGCTGTTATGGTGCGAACAGGTGATGATTATGTGGGCCTTAGAGAGCGAATGAAAATTGCTCGTGAGGTTAAGGCAGATTTGTTTATTTCAATCCATGCGGATGCTGGTCAAGATACTCTTATTAAAGGCGCTTCAGTTTATACATTATCGACTAACGGGGCCTCAAGTGAAGCGGCTCGATGGTTAGCGGATACAGAAAATGCTGCAGATATGGTTGGAGTGAGTCTTCATGATAAGGAGGATGATTTAGCGTCTACGTTATTTGATTTAACTCAAAAAGATACCCGTGAAGAAAGTATAGCGGTTGCAAATCATGTTTTAAAAAGCTTTACTCATATTTCACCCTTACATAAAAACAGCGTTCAAAAAGCGGGGTTTATGGTATTAAAATCCCCCGATATCCCATCAATATTAGTAGAAACCGCGTTTATTTCAAATCCAGCAGAAGAGCAGAATTTATTAAGTCAGACATTTCAAACAAAAATAGCCAAAGCTATATTTAAAGGGCTGTATGCTTATTTTGAAAAAATAAGCAGTGAAAATCGTCGTGTAGTTAGTGGTGATGAAAAATAATGACCCATTGATGTCTTTTTAGGTGGATTATAAAACGCATTAATTAGGTTTAAATATGTGCGGTTTTATTGCAGAGTTGGGCTTTGATTGTGGTAGCATTACTGTTACCTTGTGGTTTAAGGTAAACAAGAACTAATAATAAAAATAAATATGAGGAAAACAACAATGAAAATAAAAATAATAGCTGTAATAGGTCTATTTGCTCTAGGTTTATTAACAGCTTGTGATAAAGCCGCAGAACAAACAGCAGAAACTAAGGCGCCAGAAACAGCAGTTAAAACTGAAGTGCCGGCTGTTGCGGTTCCAGCAATCGAAGCGGCACCCGCTATTGTTCCAGCCCCGACTTCAGAAGTGGCTCCTGCACCAACAACAGCTCCGGCACCCACTAATTAAAAAGATATGAGTAGCGCCCGATGACATCATCGGGCGTTGTTGTTTTGTCTTGTGGATATATCTGGCTGTGTTAATTGTCGCTTAAATTGTTAGTTTATATTTGAAGTCAACTTGTGTGAATGTTTGGTTTTTAGATATTTATGTGTAATCCATTTTTACGTTGAGTCTTAATGTTAAATTTTAAAAATATTGCCTTGCGTCGTGGCGTTAGGGTGCTGTTTTCTAACTCTTCTTTTACGATACACAAAAGTCAAAAGGTAGGCTTTACTGGGGCCAATGGTGCAGGAAAGTCTAGTTTGTTTGCACTGGTTAAAAATGAATTACACCTAGATGAGGGTGATTTTTCTATGCCACCCAATCTTGAGATTGCGCATGTGGCGCAGGAAACGCCAGCAGTTGCTTGTTCTGCAATTGATTATGTTATTGATGGTGATAAAGAATATCGACGTTTACAGGAGCAGTTAAGACAAGCCGAGTTGGCTGATGATGGCTTAAAACAAGCTGAATATCATGCGGCTTTAGATATTATTGGTGGATATACGGCGCAAGCTCGTGCGTCACGCTTAATGAATGGCTTGGGGTTTAGTGCTGATCAAGAGAGTAACACGGTAGGGTCTTTCTCTGGTGGTTGGCGAATGCGGCTTAATTTAGCACAGGCCTTAATGTGTCGTTCTGATGTGCTTTTATTGGACGAACCTACTAACCATTTGGATTTAGATGCTGTTATATGGCTGCAAGACTGGTTATGTCGGTATCCTGGAACTTTGATGTTGATATCACATGATAGAGATTTTCTAGACACTATAACTGATCACATTGTGCATATAGAGCAGGGAAAAGCTGAGATTTATACGGGTAACTATTCTGCATTTGAACGGATGCGTGCCGAGAAATTAGCGCAACAACAGTCTGCTTTTTTAAAGCAACAACGAGAAATCGCTCATATTCAAAGCTTTGTGGATCGCTTTAAAGCGCAAGCGACTAAAGCTAGGCAAGCTCAAAGTCGCATAAAAGCATTAGAGCGGATGGAGTTGATTGCGATGGCGCATGTTGATTCGCCTTTTGATTTTAGTTTTGCAAAACCCGATAAAATGCCTAATCCGCTATTGTCGTTAGATAAAACTGATATTGGATACGGTGCGACGTGTGTACTTAAAAGTGCGGGCTTATCAATTTCACCTGGTGATCGTATTGGCCTGTTGGGGCCTAATGGGGCAGGTAAATCAAGTTTAATTAAAGTCTTGGCGGGTGATATGCAGCCCTTATCTGGAACTCGATATGAAGCTGAGTCATTAAAGATAGGCTATTTTGCTCAACATCAATTAGAGCAATTACAGCTAGATGAAACCCCTTTATGGCATTTACAAAAGTTAGATAAACAAGCGACTGAAAAAGATCTTCGAAACTTTTTAGGTGGCTTTGATTTTCAGGGTGATAAAGTATTAGAGATTGTTAGGCCATTCTCTGGTGGCGAAAAAGCCCGTTTGGTTTTGGCCTTGTTAGTGTATCAAAATCCTAATTTGTTGTTATTGGATGAGCCAACAAACCATTTAGATTTAGAAATGCGTCATGCCCTGAGTGTTGCTTTGCAAGATTTTCAAGGCGCTATTGTTGTGGTATCGCATGATCGGCATTTGTTACGTTCTGTTACTGACCAGTTATTATTAGTGGCAGGTGGTAAAGTTCAACCTTTTGATGGTGATCTGGATGATTATCGTTTATGGTTAACGGAGCAGAAAAAAGGTGAAGAAAAAACAGTTGCTGATGCAGAGCCAACTGTGTCGCGTAAAGATCAGCGTAAATTAGACGCAGAGCGTAGACAAAGAAATAAGCCGTTGTATGAGGCGTTAAAAAAAGCAGAATTAGCGGTTGAAAAATATCATAATGAGCAACGCCAGTTAGAACAAATGTTAGCTGATCCGGATATCTATACGGATGATGCAAAAATACGCTTAAAACAAACTTTGGAGAAAAAGGTTCAAGTCGATAAGGCTTTAGAAGAGGCTGAAACCGCTTGGATGGCAGCAGAAGAAGCGATAGAAAACGCTGAATAGTTACACTCATTAGCTTTTTATATCTATATTTAATCTATCAGGTAATGGCAAAATTATTTCCTGGAGTCAGTGTTTATTAGGAGAGAGCATGGAAACGTATCAAAATATTTTAGTTGCAGTTGATTTTTATGAGCAATGTGAAGAAATAACCCATAAAGCATTAGCCTTATCTCATACTTATAAAGCCAAATTGAGTATTATTCATGTCGTGGATAATCTGCCAATTTTAGATTCGAGCTATGGCGTTGAAGCGCCGTTCAATATGGATTTAATCACTGAGTTGATGGATAACGCTAAAAAAAAGTTAGCGGATCTTGCGGAGAAATTACAAATCCCGACTGATCAGGTATTTTTAGAGATGGGTAGCCCAAAATCTGAGATAGTTAGAGTGGCTGAGGAAAATGCGGTTGATTTGATTGTCATTGGTTCTCATGGAAGACATGGTTTAGCTCTTTTACTAGGCTCAACAGCAAATGGTGTACTGCATTATGCTAAGTGTGACGTATTGGCCGTGCGTATAAAAGATGAATAACTAATATTCTATAAACAATCACCGTATTCCATGACTAAGAGTCTGCAATCGAAAAGGGTGTTTGGATATTGGGTGCTAATGATAAAGCGTAAGATGTAATCTAGAAATACATAAATAGTTAATGTCCTAGCACTTACGCTGAAGAGTTTATGTCGAGTGTGTTGAGAACAACGCCATACGGAGTTTGTCCACCAAACGATAGGCAGTAATAACATTCCGTGCACGGTTTTCCAGCTAGCGATCGTGTAGGTAACATTTAGTACGCGATAATCAATGTAAAACAAGATGATGTTAACGAGTAAGAAAAAAGGCCAGAATGCTTGCCATAATAAGGCTTTACCTAACCAAGCCGATCGTAATATTTCATATATATTGGGATCGGCTGGTTTACTCCAATTCTTGTTAACTCCAGGCGTATAAAAGTAAACCAAAAAGAATAACGCCACTAAAAATATACTCGCTTCAATAATTGAAAATAGGTGAGTATAGGTAAAAATAATCGGGAATGTGGTAATAAACATGTCAGCAACTCTTTAAATGTAATGATTTATCGCCTGAGAATAGTCTACCTAATTTTAATACAACTCGCTACACATCAAGATAGTGCCTAATCAATACACACACATACTTTATATTTATGTGGCATTACCGTGTGAGGCTAAGCCTTTAGTAGAACGCTTTAAATTAAAGAAACAGTTGGCAGTTAAGCCATTCGCTGTTTATTTAAGCAAAGATATTTGCTTAACTGTAACAGGTTTGGGGAAGAGTGCAATGGCTGCGGGTGTGGCTTATACACAAGGATTGTTTAGTTCCGTCAATCCAGCGATTTTAATTAATTTAGGTGTTGCCGGACACCGGGATTTTGAGCTGGGTACTCTGTATTTAATGACTAAAATCACCGATGCCGACAGTCAGCGGAGTTATTATCCGTCTTTGGTATTTTCTTTGCCTTATTTAACGGCCAGTATCCAAACGGTCTCTAAGCCAGTGGTAGATTATGATTCTATTGCCTTGTGTGATATGGAAGCCTCTGCTTTTTATGAAACAGCCATTCGCTTTGTATCAAGTGAGTTTATTTTTTGTTTAAAAGTTATTTCAGATAATCAAACGTCAACTGTTGAAAATATTAAACCTAAACAAGTGGTTGCTTGGATAGAGAAGCATTTAGAAGCCGTTGAGTATTTATTGAAACTTGCGTTTAAGCAGACAGAATTTAGCAAGAAAAATTGTAATTTAGTTTTATTTGCACAGCTTAAAGATCAATATCATTTCACTATGAATGAAAGAGAGCAACTAAAGAGCCTCATTGATAAATGGAATGTACTAACAAATCATCAGCACTTAGAATGCGATCAAACAGGCTTAACCACTGCAAAATCAGTAATACAGTGGTTGGATGTTAAAATCAGTCAAGTTGAGTATTTGTTGTAGTATTGGGTGTCTTATAAAAAGAAAAAAGCGTTTTTGGTGACAGCAACAACACCAATGTATATCACGCAGAGTACCGCTGCAGCAAAAGCCAGCCACTTATTTTGACCTTTTAACTTTAGCGCCAAAATACCTAGGCCAATGTAGATAAATAGCACAAATATTTTCGCAATAATCCAGCCATAGTCCGATGCAAACCAGTTGCCTTGAAAAATAAGTGCAATACCACTGATTATTAGAATTGAATTAATAATGTGTGGGGCAATTTTAATGATTTTAATTTCAAGTAAAGTGGGTTTGATTTCTGAGATGATCACTCTTCCGATAAAACTGCTTAGAGATAGTAAGATAAAAGTTAAGTGCAAGGTTTTTAGCATGATATTTTCCCAAAATTAATGAAATTTACAGTGGATATTATAGCTTTGTGGGCGCTAAAAGCTAATTGATCTTAGGCGGAGTTGCATAAAATAATTAACTTAGAGGGTAGTTTTGTATTAAATCTGTGTCATAATAGACAAAATGCTGTAATTATACTACGCAAGTCAAATTTTTTTATAATGATTTAATATGTTTTGTTTAAGTAAATTTTGGAGATTAATATGATTAAGAAGTTCTTATTGACGATAGTTGCACTATCCAGTGTAAATGCTATTTCTGTTGCTTATGCTGATAATTTAGTTGATAAAAGATGGTATGCGGCTCCTTTCGGTACCTTTGTACAACCCGCAGGCGACCGGGGCACAGACACGGGTTGGGGTGGTGGTTTGGGTGTGGGTAAAATACTAAATGAGCATTTTAATGTTGAATTAAAAGGTTTTTATCAAGGCTTAAATAAAACTAATGGCTCAACTCGATGGGACATGACTGGTGGAACAGCTGATGTGCAATACTTTATTTCTCGTGGTACTTTTTCACCTTACACAGTTATCGGTTTAGGTGGAATGAACACTAGTCATAATCATCGTAATGCAGCTGGCTTTATTGGTGAGGCGGGCGCAGGTTTAACGTATGAGATTTTTGATAACCTTTTAGTTCGTAGTGATGTGCGTTATCGTTATAACAATAACATTAACAACAGTCTTCAATCAGGTCCTACAGAATTTAATGATATGGTTGTTAACTTGGGTTTTGTGGTGCCTTTTGGAGATAAGCCTAAGGCAACCGTTGTTAAAGCACCCGCTTCTGCTGTTGTGCCTGCGCCAGTTGTTGCCGCTAAAGCAGTTGATTGCTCAACGCTTGATACTGATCATGATGGTGTCAATAATTGTAATGATCAATGCCCTGATACCTTACCAGGCGTTAAAGTAAGTATTGCTGGGTGTTGGATTGTAGATGTGAAATTTGATAACGATAAAGATATTATCAAACCACAGTATTTTAAAAATCTTGATAATGTTGCAAAACGCATTAAAGAACATCCAGGGTTAGTGATTGAAGTTCAGGGTCATACTAGTAAAACAGGTAGTTTGAAACATAATATTGATTTATCTGAGCGTCGTGCGAAGGCTGTTAAAAAATATTTAGTCGATGGTTCAAAATCACCTAATTTAACTACAAAAGGTTATGGCTGGACTCAACCAATTGATACTAATGAGACTGAAGCAGGTCGAGCTAACAATCGAAGAGTACAATTAGAAGTGAATGGTCAGTCACAAAAACTACTAGTAAAATAATTTTGCTGATAGTTTAAGCACTATTTGGTGTAGTTATTCTAAAAAAACCCGTTTAATAACGGGTTTTTTTTTAAGTATTTTTTATAGCGCTCGCTAAATTTGAAAGTCTTTGGGCTTTCGAAATACCAGCAATATAGTGTTATAGTATGCGCTGATTTGTTTGAATAGAGGCAAGTGCAATGACTAGCGATACCAATTTGAAACATAAAATAGTAATAGTGGGCGGTGGTGCAGCAGGACTAGAATTAGCCACCAGTTTAGGGTGTAAATTAGGTAAGCCGAAATTAGCAGAAGTTACTTTGATTGACGCTACTACGACACATATATGGAAGCCTTTATTGCATGAGGTAGCTGCAGGAACATTAGACGAATCAGAACAAGTTGAGTATTTACCCCAAGGCCATCGGAATCATTTCTTTTTTAGGTTAGGCCGAATGGAGGGCTTGGACAGAAGTAAAAAAGAAATTGTAGTGAGTCCTACCTTGAGTGATAGCGGAGAGGAATTAATCCCCAGAAGAACCTTTAGCTATGACACTTTGGTTATGTCTGTAGGTAGTGTGAGCAATACCTTTGGCATTAAAGGGGTTGCTGAACATTGCTTGTTTTTAGATACCACCTCACAAGCCTTTAAGTTTCAAAAGCAATTATTTGAATCGTATTTAAAAAGTTATATTGGCAAAAATCCAGATACCGTCAAGCCATTATCTATTGCTATTGTTGGCGCAGGTGCCACTGGTGTTGAGTTGGCTGCTCAATTGCATGAAGTGACTAATGTCTTGGCTATTTATGGGTTGAATGAGCAGAGTACCGTTAAATTAACAATTATTGAAGCGGCGAATCAGTTATTACCCGCTTTACCTATTAAATTAGCGACGGCTACACAACAACAACTGACCAGTTTAGGTGTCGTCTTAAAGATGGGTCGAAGAGTTGTTGAAATCACTAAAGATGGGATAACGACTCATGATGGTGAGTTTATTGAAGCTGAGTTAAAAGTTTGGGCAGCAGGGATTAAAGCTCCCGATTGGATAAAGAATTTAGATGGCCTAGAAACCAATCATATCAATCAATTGGTCGTTGATAGCACATTAAAAACCAATGATGATAATATTTTTGCTATGGGTGATTGTGCCGCGTGTTTATGGCCCGGTGGTCGAAGTAATAATGTGCCGCCAAGGGCGCAAGCCGCTCATCAGCAAGCGACAGTCGTTGGGAAGTCAATTATTAATCGCTTAAAAGGTCAGCCTTTAGTTGAATTTGTTTATTATGATTATGGTTCTCTCGTTTCCTTAGGTAAATACACCACCGTGGGAAATTTAATGGGTAGTCTAATGGGCACGGTCAGCATCGGTGGATTTATAGCTAAAGTGGTTTATATGTCACTTTATAAGATGCATCAAGTGGCAATTCATGGGTATTTTAGAACGGCGATGCTAACTGTTTCTAATGCCTTTAGACGTAGTGTTTATAGAAAAATAAAAATGCACTAACATTATAAATTATAAGAAGAATGAGATTATGTTTGAAGTAGAGTATGAGTTCGGTGAAGAAGATTTAATTCATTTTAATGAGCTACAGTTCATGAGAAATGATGATATACAACATAATATTAAAAAAAATCGTTGGGTTGTTCCCGCTGTTATGAGTACTATCGGAGGGTTTTATTATTTTTATTATGGTGATATGACTTCTTCTGGGTATATATTAATAATTGCCGCATTATGGGCGATATTGTCACCTAAAATTATGTTGTTAGACTTACGTCGTCAGATTCTTAAAAGTTATACACCTAAAGAAAAAAGTAATATGTTTGGTACTTATACCTTAAGTATTGATCCAGCAAATCCTAATTACTTGTTAGAGAAGTCACCGAGTGGCAAAAACAAAATGGCTTGGGCTGATTTGATACGAGTTGAGTACGGTAAACGCTATGTTTATATCTATATCAATCTTTCGACGGCTTTAGTTATTCCGGTTGATAAAGTAAAACAAGGAAACTTAGAGCAGTTTGCTGAGCAAGCAGAGAAAATGATCGATCGATATTCTTAGTCATTAATCTCTTATAAAGTGACTGCTAGGTAACTCACAAACAATAAAATAGTTAATAAAATCCAAGTTGTTAAAAAAACAGGAGTGCAATAGCTTCAGCTATTGTCTCTAAAAACAGCTAAAGCTATTTTACTCCAACATAAACGGGGTAATATTATTGTGTCTTACCTTAGCAGTGTTTTATAAGAGAGTTAAAGCTCCAAATAAGCCCCATTTAGTTTTAACCACTTCCCGTATTCTTTGTAGTGCTCGCAAAATTTTGCAACCGTTTGCCAATAAACAACGGAGTGATTATGATGGTGAATGTGACATAGCTCATGGATCACCAAATAATCAATAATGGTCTCTGGTGCCATTATAATCTTCCAGTTGTATTGAATGCCCGCCTTAATATTGCAGCTACCCCATCTGGCTTTAAACGTTTTAATGGTGACGGACGTTGGGTTAACGCCAATTAATTTAGCGTAAGCATCCGTTTTTTCTTTTAATATGATCTCGGCTTGTTGACGATACCATTGGATTAGCAGTTTTTTAAGAGTATTGGCGTCGTTGACAGATTGTTTTTTAGTCGTAATGATTAAAGCGTTATGATCTATATGGACTGATGAGCGTAGGCCGGCAATAATTTGTAAGGTATAGTGCTGGCCAAGATATAAAAATTCTTCATCATTAATAAATTGCTTCGGCTGAATGGTCGCTATTTTTTCTTGAATGGCGAGCTTGGATTTTATCCATGCTTGCTTTTTGATAAGAATAGCTTCAATCGTACTGTGAGTTATAAAGTTTGGGGCGTTAATAAACACCTTACCTTTACTGATTTTAATAGACACGGTTTTTCTTTTGGATGAGCGAATGATTTCTGCAGTAAAACCGTCCCCTCGAATAAAAGTCATATTTGATTTTTTAAAAAGTCTGGGATTTTTTAAAGGATTCCATAGCTCATTGTATAATGGAGGCCATTTTAAAAGCAGTTTTTAGTTTAAAAACTTTCTAAAAAGGAATGTTATTGTGGCAATTAGAGCATTTAATAATATAAAACCTACGATAGGTGAATTTGTTTATATCGATGATAGCGCGGTGCTTATTGGGGATGTTACCTTAGGTGATAATGTTTCTGTCTGGCCTACTGCTGTTATTAGAGGTGATGTAGAGAAAATCACCATTGGGGCTGATAGTAACGTTCAGGATGGCGCGGTATTGCACGTGTCTCATGCAGGGCGTTTTTCTGAACAAGGACATTCATTAAGTATTGGTAAAGGCGTTACCATAGGACATAAAGCCGTGGTACATGGTTGCACAGTGGGTGATTACTGTTTGGTGGGAATCGGCGCAATTATTATGGATGGCGCTGTATTAGAAGATTATGTCATGTTGGGAGCGGGTGCTTTAGTTGCTCCAGGAAAACGCCTAGAAAGTGGTTATTTATATGTGGGTGCGCCAGCCAAACAAGTTAGGGCACTGAATGCCACCGAAAAAGAATTTTTAAACTATTCAGCTGAGCACTATGTACATTTAAAAAATGCATATTTAAATTCAAGTCATTAAATATAAACTAATTTTATTATTTAAGTATTTTATTATCTATAATATTTGCTTGGGTCGGGATAAAACTGTTTAGGATTACCTACAATTTTGCAAAGGTGGTTAAAATTTTTATTCCTGAATAATAATTTTTGGGGTGAGTAGTTGCAACTTTTTTAGGCGTCAAACAATTTTGTGATGTAGGGTTGCAAAATTTTTAGTGGTCAAATAATTTTGTAAATTGACTTTACAAAATTATTTCCGATATAAATAATTTTTCAGACGAAGTTTGCAACGTTTTTAATCTTTAAATAATATTGTGATGCGGGGTTGCAACATTTTTAGCCGTCAAACAATTTTGTAAAATGGTTTTGCAAAATTTTCTCCGGTCTAAACAATTTTTCAAAAGGTGTTTGCAGCGTTTTTAATCGTCAAACAATTTTGTGACGGGTGCTTACAATTTTTTTAGCCGGTAAACAATTTTGTAAAATGGTTTTACAAAGTTTTTTCCAGACAAAATAATTTTTTAAGGGTGTTTGCAAAATTTTTAACTGATAAACAATTTTGTGACATAGCTTTGCAAAATTTTCTCTGGTCTAAATAATTTTTTAATAGATGTTTACATTGTTTTAGAGGGTGTATCTATCTTAGCATTTTGGATATATAACTGTGTTCCGTCTTAAAATAATCAGTTAACTATCTAATAGATCTTCTGGCGTACTAGCTTCAAAAATTTGTTTAGTCCATGCTTCAATTAACTCAGGATTAGCCGCACTGACTTTATGAGGTCTTCGTTTTTAAAGTTACCCTCATCTAATAATAGATAACTTGCTTCGGGTCGATATTGAGACAAGCCAATGGGTGCTGGATGAATTAAATCTTGATACAGTAAGGCCAAATAACCTGCAATGCGCACTGCCATAAAGTGGTCAACGGTGGATTGAAACTCCATGAGCAAATACACATACAACCACTCATCACCATAGCGAATCCGCCAGATGATGTCATCTTCTCTATCTCTTAAATCATCTAATATATAACTACCGTTGACTTTTTCTAAGGTAGAGAAGTCACATTGATCAACCCAAGGTTCTTTAACGAAGCCTTTGAGTAAATCAATCACCATTTCTGGATGCGAAAAGAGGAGTTTATAACTATTATCGTGCATGTAAAACACGCACAATCTGAATTTTAGTTGCAGTAACGTAATAAAAAATCAAATGACGATTGATTTGGTCAAAATAATTATCTGCTTGTGCTGCGCTCCAATTTTTATAGGAGTAAAGCCAGCTAGTTATTAAGTTAATGTAAGATATATTCTTACAACCTATAAAGCAAACTGTTTATTAAAATAACGAGAAATTGGAAACATTTGTTGTCAACTGGCTTTTTTATGCGCTGACATTTTAGATATCAGCTAAAATTAAAAGCGCTCTACTCTTTATTAATCATATGCGTTGCTAAGTCCTGCAGAGCTGTTTGCAGGCTGGTTTTTAAACGTGAATCCATAGGAAGTTCATCTGCATGATTAGTCAGCATAAAAA
>CAIQNQ010000264.1 GCA_903873165.1 uncultured Methylococcaceae bacterium
TAATTCTATCTGCTGCCTTAAATAGCCTCTTAATAAGGCATTAACCAGCGCTTTAGCCCAAGGCTTTTTTTGAGTGGCTAACACGGTTTCAGAAACAGCCGCATGAGGCTTTACGCGCATATAATTGAGCTGATACAAACCCACTAAAGCTAGAGCTTTAATTTCGGTATCTTTAAGCGGCTTGTCTAAAAGCTCATTGAGTATAAAATCTAAGCGATAGAAATAACGACATACCCCGTAACATAAGGCTTGTATAAAAGCCCGGTCTTTTGGAGATTCCACGGACACCAAAGCCGTATCTAAAGCCGCTGTTAAAGACTGCCCATCCTGCAGAATATGCGCGATAACTCTAGCGGCAATTAATCGAGTATTCAACCTAGTTTTACACCATCGACTGAATGGGCATTAAGAAATGCTTGCGCTGGAATACGCTTGCCGCCGGGTAACTGCACTTCATGCAATCTAAGTATCCCCTGGCCTGTAGCCACATCGATATGCTTATTAATTTGACTAACAGTACCTGGCTCTAAACCTAAATCACCTGCTATAGCCTCTGCCTGCCAAATACGCAACACATTGCCTTGATAACGGGTTTGCGCAACGGGCCACGCATTTAAGCCACGCACTTTAAGCGCCAATTGATGAGCCGATTGTTGCCAATCTAATTCTGCTTCCGCTTTAGTTAATTTTTCAGCATAGGTCACTAGACTTTCGTCTTGGGGTTCTGCAATAACCGAGCCTGTGTGCATCTCGGTTAGGACTTTAAGCAATCCTAGTGCACCCAGTTCTGCCAACTTATCATGCAACACACTCGCCGTGTCCGTCACGCCAATCTCGTACTCTTCTTTATGCAGCATGTCGCCCGCATCCAGTTTACGCACAATTTTCATGATCGTGACGCCGGTTTTGTCATCACCCGCCATCAAAGACCGTTGAATCGGCGCAGCACCTCGCCAACGCGGTAATAAAGAGCCATGCACATTAATACATCCCAATCTGGGCGTATTCAATGCGTCATCAGTCAAGATCATACCGTAGGCCACAACCACCATTAAATCCGCATCATAAGATTTTAACAACGCTAAATCTTCTGCAGATTTTAAGGTGAGTGGCTGAATAACAGGGATTCCATAGTTAAGCGCTAAGGTCTTAACAGGACTAAATTGCTCATGACGACCCCGACCCGCAGGACGATCAGGTTGCGTATACACCGCACACACATCGTACTTAGCATCTAACAACGCTTGTAAACTAGGTACGGCAAAATCCGGTGTTCCTGCAAAAATAATCTTCATGCTCAATTCTTTTCCATTTTGTGAATTTTTTCTAACTTCTTTTTAATACGCTGTCTCTTTAATGACGAGATATGATCGACAAATAATTTACCGTCTAAGTGATCCATTTCATGCTGTACGCAGACGGCTAACAATTCCGTAGCTTCAAATTCAAAACTTTTACCGTCTCGGTTAAGCGCTCTGACTCTTATATGTTCTGCTCGCGTGACTTTCTCAAAAAAACCCGGCACTGACAGACAACCTTCTTCAGATTCTTTAACACCATCTTTCTCGTAAATTTCTGGGTTAATCAAAAATAATGGCGCGTCTTTTTCTTCACTAACATCAATGACCACAATTCTTTTATGGACATCGACCTGCGTAGCCGCTAAACCCACCCCACGCGACTCATACATGGTTTCTAGCATGTCATCTAACAGCTTTCTGATCTTATCATCAACCGCTTTAACAACAGTTGCTTTTTTGCGTAAACGCTCATCTGGAAACTCCAGAATAGTTAAAATACCCAATATCCACTCCATCAAAAATAATTCAATACTGGAATTCTATATTATTTCATATACACTTTGAATGCACTAAGACTAATTAGCCCGTATTCCGTTATCATTAAACCCATAAAAACACAGTTGATAAACGCTGCACGCCAACCTGAATCCAAAAGGCCAAATTACCCTGAATACTTTCTCTTCATCATCTGACAATAACCTAAAATATTGGCTGGCACTTTTACGCACTCCAGGCATTGGTTGTAGAACTTTTCTTAAATTAATTGAAGTAACGACGCCTGCACAAATTTTCGCTGACTCAAATTCAGCGCTGGCAGCTTTAGGTTTAAAAAGTGACCTGATCCATAGCATAAAAAATCCAGACTGGTCTGTCATTGACCACGATTTACAGTGGACTCTGCAAGAAAACAATTATGTTCTCACTTTTGATGATGATCACTACCCCACGCAACTAAAAGAAATTGCTGATCCACCGCCACTCTTGTTTGTGCGCGGTAATCCGCTGCTCATCGCTCAACGACAACTGGCGATTGTAGGTAGCCGCAATCCATCATCCTCAGGAATTGATACCGCCTTTGAATTTGCGAAAACGTTAAGTGAGCATGGCTTTGTTATCACCAGTGGCCTTGCCTTAGGCATTGATGCCGCTAGTCATCGAGGGGCATTGGCGGCTGGAAACTTTACTATTGCTGTCGCAGGTACTGGATTAGATCGCATCTACCCCGCTCGACACAAAGACTTGGCGACCGAAATTGTTAATACAGGCGCTATTATTTCAGAGTTTCCGCCTGGAACCACCGCTAAAGCGAATCATTTTCCGAGAAGAAACCGTATCATCAGCGGCTTATGTCAAGGTTTATTAGTTGTGGAAGCTGCCAAAGAAAGTGGTTCTTTAATTACTGCCAGAATGGCCTTGGAACAAAACAGAGAAGTGTTCGCAATTCCTGGCTCCATTCATAATCCATTAGCGCGCGGCTGTAATGCTTTAATTCGGCAAGGAGCCAAATTGGTCGAAACCACTCAAGATATCCTAGAAGAATTACATCAATACTATCAAGAAGATGCAGTAAACCCTGCAATTCACATTGAATCAACGCTTGACCTAGAGCAACAAACATTATTGAATCATGTGCAATTTAGCCCAACGTCTATAGATAATTTAGTACAAATAACCGGTAATTCGGCTGAAATTATTTCCTCTATGCTGCTAATTCTTGAGCTACAAGGTTATCTCGAAGCCACTGCAGGTGGTTGCTATCTGCGAATAAAATAATCATACTCAATACAATGAAAGAAAATATTTTTGATGTCCTAATATATTTATTTGAAAACTATATGGAAGGTGAGGCCCAATTACCGCCAGATATTGATGTCGTTCACACAGAATTGATCGAAGCTGGCTTTAAGCCCGACCAAGTAAATAAAGCTTTTGACTGGATAGACTTGTTATCTCTTGAAAATAATATCAAAAAACCAACCTTATCAACATTTCGGGTTTTCTGTCCCGAAGAAGTACATAAACTTGATATCGAATGTCGCAACCTCATTATATTTCTTGAACAAGACGATATATTAAATGCCTATAACCGAGAAATCGTGATTGATCGAGTCATGGCTTTGGATGAAGGGAATATTTCAATAGAAAAACTAAAATGGATTATTTTAATGGTTTTACTGAGTCAACCTGATGAGGAAATTGCTTTTTCTAGAATGGAAGATATCGTATACGACCTTATCCCCACTTATTTAAATTAAACACCTTATATCTGCATACCGAAATGAGCAAAAACCTTGTCATTGTAGAATCACCTGCAAAAGCCAAAACCATAGAGAAATATCTTGGAAAAGATTTTCATGTCTTAGCTTCTTATGGTCACGTGAGGGATTTAATCCCTAAAGAAGGTGCTGTAGATCCTAACAATGATTTTGCCATGAAGTACGAAATTATTGATCGTAACCAACGGCATGTTCAAGCCATTAGTAAAGCCCTTAAAACAGCCGACACTTTATATTTAGCAACCGATCCGGATAGAGAAGGTGAAGCCATATCTTGGCATCTACTTGAACTATTAAAAGAAAAGAAATTAATTAAAAACAAAGCCGTACACCGAGTGGTTTTTCATGAAATCACCAAAAAAGCGGTCACCGAAGCCATTGCTAACCCAGAAGAACTGGCCATTAATCTAATTAATGCTCAACAAGCCCGCCGCGCATTAGATTATTTGGTGGGTTTTAACTTATCACCATTACTCTGGAAAAAAATTCGCCGAGGCTTATCAGCAGGACGCGTACAAAGCCCAGCTTTACGGATGATTGTTGAACGCGAATTAGAAATTGAAGCTTTTCAAAGTCGAGAATATTGGTCTGTTGACGCGGCATTAACAGCGCATGAACAAAACTTTAAGGCCAAGTTAACTCTATTTAATAATGAAAAAATTAGCCAGTTTAGTATTACTGATACTGAACTAGCAGAGAAAACAAAGCAGGTATTACTTGATGCGGCTGATGGTCAGCTGCTGGTTAGTAAACTAGAAAAGAAACAGCAAAAGCGTAATCCCGCGCCGCCTTTTATTACCTCAACCTTACAACAAGAAGCGGCACGTAAATTAGGTTTTACCACAAAACGCACCATGATTGTGGCTCAGCAACTTTACGAAGGTATTGATATTGGTGGTGAAACCCAAGGTTTAATCACCTATATGCGTACCGACTCTGTTAACTTGTCCGTCGATGCTGTCGAAGAAATTCGTCAGTTAATTTCAGAAAAGTTTGGCCCAGAAAATGTACCTAAAGAACCTAGACTCTTTAAGACAAAATCAAAAAATGCGCAAGAAGCCCATGAAGCTATTCGACCGACTTCGCCTCGACATTTACCGAACCAAATAAAAGATTATCTCAGTATTGAGCAATACAAATTGTATGATCTTATCTGGAAACGTACGATTGCATGTCAGATGATTCATGCGACTCTTAACATGGTCGCTATCGATTTAAGTTGCGGAGAAGGCAAGCATGTTTTTAGAGCGACTGGCTCTACCATTGCGAGTCCAGGCTTTATGTCTGTCTATTTAGAAGGTAAAGACGATAGTAAAGAAAGTGATGATAAAGAAAGCTTTTTACCGCCTTTAGAAGAAGGCAGACCTGTACCGCTTAATGAAATAATTACCGATCAACACTTTACCGAACCACCACCACGTTACGGCGAAGCGAGTTTAGTAAAATCCTTAGAAGAGCACGGCATTGGTCGTCCTTCAACGTATGCTTCCATCATTTCAACGCTGCAAAACCGTGAATATGTTACCTTAGATAACAAACGTTTTAACCCAACTGACGTAGGTCGAATTGTTAATAAGTTTTTAACCGAACATTTTACCAAATACGTCGATTATGACTTTACAGCTAACTTAGAAGATGAGCTTGATGCTGTATCGCGTGGAGAAAAGGATTGGATTCCTTTAATGCATGCCTTTTGGAAGCCTTTTAACGATACGATTCATGATAAAGAAGCAACCGTTCAACGTAAAGATGTTACCCAAGAAGCCATAGATGAGAAATGTCCTGAATGTAGTAGCCCATTATCTATTCGCCTAGGTAGAAATGGCCGATTTATTGGCTGTACTAATTACCCAGACTGCTCCTATACAAGAAATCTTAATGAAGATGGTGCGAGTAGTGATGAACCCGAAGTATTAGAAGGACGTACATGCCCATCATGCGAATCACCGCTGGTTTTTAAAAGAGGAAAATATGGGAAATTTATTGGCTGTAGCGCTTATCCAAAATGTAAACATATTGAACCCCTAGAAAAACCGATGGACACAACTGTTGAGTGTCCGCAATGCAAAAAAGGCAGCATCCTAAAACGCAAGTCCCGCAATGGCAAAATATTTTATTCCTGCTCAGGTTACCCTAAGTGTGATTACGCTTTATGGAATAACCCAATAAAAGAAAGTTGTCCGCAATGTAATTGGCCAATCCTAACCGTAAAAGAAACTAAAAGACGGGGTGTAGAAAAAGTATGTCCTCAAAAGGAGTGCAGCTACGCAACGCCCTATGAAGGCGATCCTGCTGATGTCAATGGCCCCATTGAAAATCCTGCA
>CAIQNQ010000265.1 GCA_903873165.1 uncultured Methylococcaceae bacterium
AGAACGGTCGTTGTTTTACTCTACCTTTCCTATTCGGGAACAAAGTCACCAAGGGCTTTGGGACTTTCATCTATTACCCGTCTACTTTATCGCTATTTTAGACTTTAAATATGACGAGAAAGAAGATGAACGTAAATTTCGCCGTGATGTGTGCTTAAAAGATCAAGACGGTGCAGTGTTCTATGACAAACTGCATTTTAAGTTTCTACAAATGCCCTTGTTTAATAAACAGGAACACGAGTTAGAAACCCATTTTGACAAGTGGGTGTATTTCTTAAAACATCTGGAAGACTTTGACCATATCCCGGCTATTTTAAATGAACCTATCTTTACTAAAGGCTTTGAAATTGCCAGTATTGCGCACCTCAATGCCGACCAATACGATGCTTATATTAAGAGTGTGCTGTCTTATAACGAAGCTAAAGCAGTGTTGGATACCGCCTACCAAGAGGGCAAGGTCGAGGGTAAGGCTGAAGGATTAATTGAAGGTCAGTTAGACGAAAAGTTTGAAGTAGCGAAATCAATGTTAAGTAAAGGCTTTGACATTAGCCTGATAGCGGATATCACAAAGCTCTCTGAGCAAGATATTAAGACGTTGCTTTCATGACGCGGTTGGCTTAATGGGTAGATAAACAGTGCTGTAGGATTTAACCTCCGTTGCGAAAAACCGCATTGTCGGTGGCGTGGGAGAGGTAGCGGGCGTAATGCCGTTATCCCGACCCGATCAAATAATTTAACTAGGGAATAAATACGCCAGACAATTAAATTTTCTTAATACTTATAGAATTAGCGTAACGAGTTTCTGAGTGTTCGTGTATGCCGATTAAACTTAAAGCTAAGCCTATTAATGCGCTGATTATGACCCAAAACTCTTTATAAGCGGTGGTGTTTTCAATAAAACTATCGGCTAAAAATGCGCCTATAAATAAGGCAATCAATGGCAAACAATACATCGATATGGAAGCACCTAATAACACGCTTTCATCAACCGCAATGGTGACTTTATCACCTAAGTTAAATTCATGGGTGTTAGTTAAGCGTAAGGATTTCTTATCAAGTAATTGGCTGATCGCTTGAGTTGTGCAGGATGACTTTTGTTGACAGCCTGCACAGCCGGAGGTGCTGGTTTTTTCAACCCAGATGTTATGTGTATCAAGTTTAACAATAACACCTTGTTCTTCTATCATAACAAATTGATTAAGCCAGTGCTAAAGACCTTAGCCACGTATTGATTCGCTCAGTGGTTAAGTCTTTTTGATTATCTTGATCTAACGCCAGCCCCATAAATTGATCATCAATAATGGCCTTAGATTTTTTAAAAGTATACCCCGTCGTGGGCCATGCACCCACCAGAGTCGCTCCGCAGATATCAAATTCATCATATAAGTAATAAACCGCATCGATAAATTCATCGGGGTAGCCTTTTTGATTACCTAGCCCATAAATGGCGACCTTTTTGCCGGTAAAATCACTGCCTTTTAATGTGGGTAAAAACTCTTCCCAACTTTCAGCTTGTGCGCCCGTTGATAAGCCAGGGACTTGGCCTTCTCCATAGGTAGGTATGCCTAATATTAGGGTATCGTAGCTCAGTAAATCGTCAACGGTCGCATTACGAATATTGACTGGCTTAGCGGCTAGTTCTGGGCCTAAGATTGTGGCTATTTCTTTGGCAATTCGCCGGGTATTGCCACTATCCGTTCCAAAAAAGATCCCGATTGTTGCCATGATAGCCTCGCTTATTTAGATTTTTATTTGTAATAAACCTGCGCTGGAATTTTCAGATAACGCTTGCCATTCTTCAGGGGTATACGCTTTAACACTCAAGGCATGTAGTTTGCCAGAGGCCAAGGGTTCTTTTAACGTAGCCATGACAAGTTGCTGCTTTTTGACTAAGGATTGCTCAGCAAATTGGTCACTGATCACGGTTACAGTTAAATCACAACCTACACCATCAATAATTACTTTAGCATCGGGAATGCCCTGTAAAACCAGTTGTTCAGCCTCTTCTTTTGAAATGGCTTCATCATGCGCTTCTGCTTTTTTAGGTAAGGCGGCTTCTAAAATGGGTAATAAACTACCGTTGTTGTATAACTCTTCTAAAATATCACAGCCGCCAATCAGTTCGGCATTAACAAATAATTGTGGATAAGTAGGCCATTGCGAGATTTTAGGGAGTTTTTCGCGGATAAAGGGGGCTTCCAACACGTTTACATAAGAAAAGGGGATTTTTGTCGCATTTAGTATGTTGACTGCTTTGCCAGAAAAGCCACATTGGGGGTTAGACGGAATCCCTTTCATATAAATGATGATAGGATTAGTGGCTAATTGGTGATGTATTTTTTCTTCAGTAGTCATAATTTTCTCGTAGGGTGGGGCATTCAATAGACTTTAATTGGCGCTGGTTGTTTAGTTATCCCGCTTGTTGCCGGATTTTTTCTTCATCTTTTAAGATGAGCTTCACTTCACCGTCACCACTGACGGTTTCCGCATCAATAATACATTGCTCAACATCTTCTCGTGATGGTACATCAAACATGGTTTTTCTGAGTATTTGTTCCATAATGCTACGCAGACCACGCGCACCTGTTTCACGTTCTATGGCTTTTTGGGCAATTTCAATCAATGCTTCCTGTTCAAATTTTAATTCAACATCTTCGTAAGCAAACAACTGTTGATATTGACGTACCAGGGCATTTTTAGGTTCAGTTAACACTCTGATTAGGGCATCAGTATCCAAGGGTTCTAAGGGGGCAAGAATTGGAAAGCGCCCAATAAATTCAGGAATTAAACCAAACTTACGTAAGTCACTGGGTTGCGTGGCATTTAACAAGGCTTCTAAGGAGGGTTTTTCAGTGGTGTCATTGACCGGAGCATGAAAACCGATTGCCGAATTAGTGGGTGTTAGGCGTTTTTCGACATGTTTCTCAAGGCCAGGAAAAGAACCCCCAGCAATAAACAGTATATTGCGGGTATCAATAGTGGTTTCACCGTCTTTATTACGTTGACCTTTGCCATTAATTTTAACATGTGAGCCTTCTACTAAGCGCAATAAGGCTTGTTGCACACCTTCACCAGAGACATCTCGAGTGCCTGTTTGTTGTTCTGGACTGCGGGCAATTTTGTCGATTTCATCCAGATATACAATACCCCATTCCGCATTGGTCATATTGCCTTCAGCAACATCCAGTAATCTAACCAGAATATTTTCTACATCGTCGCCCACATAACCCGCTTGGGTCAGGGTTGTTGCATCCGCAATGACGAAAGGCACTCCTACTATTTTTGCTAAGGTACTCGCTAATAAAGTTTTACCCGTACCTGATGGGCCGATTAATAGAATATTGGATTTACCAATTTCGACTTCTTTATCATAAGTTCCTAGGCCAGCATTGCCACTTTCATGCTTTAGACGTTTGTAGTGATTGTAAACAGCCACTGATAAGATTTGTTTCGCAAGATCTTGACCAATAACGTATTGGTCTAAATATTCCTTAATTTTAGCCGGAATAGGTAAGGGGCCTTGCATTTCAGACAGTTCTTTTTTGCGATTCCAATTGCTAACGACTTGATTGGCCAATAAAACACAGTCCCCACAAATAAAACCATCACTACCCGCAATCAAAGGGACGCTGGGGGCCTGAGCGATACCGCAAAAGGAGCAGTGTTTTGTTTCTTTAGCACTCATAAATTATTCCCTCTTTATTTAGGTAAACTGGATAACCACGCTCTTAGACATTTTTGGCGGGCGCGATCTGTCATCATTTGCTGTATTTTGGGTGTCGCTTTTTGTAAGGACAGGGTTTCTGCTTTTTGGATTTTGGTACATAACACTAAATGGAAGCCGATTTCTGATTGCACGGGTTGACTGATTTCCCCATTTTTCATGTTAAATAGCACAGAGTCTATTTCAGGATAAAGCTTACCCTTAGGAACAATGCCTAGTGTGCCACCTTGTAAGGCGGTAGGACATTCCGAATGTTTTAAAGCTAAGTCGGCAAACTTATAGGGTTTCTTTTGCAATTTAGTATACAGTTCTTGGCTTCGACTTAAGGCCATATCATACGTATTTTCTGGGTAATCAGGATTAATACTGATAAAAATATGCGCTGCTTCGCGAAGCTCAGGGAGATGAAATTGCTCTTTGTGTAAATGATAATAAATGCCGATTTCAACTTCGTTAATAGTCGGTGATCGAGACGCGATCATTTCTAAAACCACATTAACTCGACATTGTCTAAAGAGTGCGGCTCGCAGACTATTTTCATCAAGGTGATTTTTGTTTAAATCACTTAAAAAGGTTTCCTCATCTTCGTAACGGTCACGTATTTCTTGATAAGCGGCTTGTAGCTCATGATCAGAAATAATAACCGATCCCGCTTCAGGAGATTTTAAGATGCGGCTTTCAATCGTAAATTCATTGGCCGCTTGAGTTTTTGCTTGTTCTAGCTCGGTTGCTTGTAAGTCTTCAGGTTGTTTTTTAAACAAGGCTAAAGATGTTCTTAATAAAGTATATGAATCTGAGGCTTGGGGAGTTATGTTCTGGTTCATATTAAAGCTCCGGTTCATTAAATGACTCGGGGTGGGCTGGGTCTAAAGCGGTTTCTGGAATGAGTAAGGTTCTACCTTCAAATACAACATGGTACTTAATTTTTTCATCGTCTCTAATCACTTTGAATACTTCACCTATGGTGCCCTTTTCAAATAGGATATTGCCTTGGATACCTAAGTCGATATTACACGCCACGCGGTCTCTAAATTCAAAACGACTCGGGTTCCAAGGTTCATCTGCACCGATGAGTTCTTCTAAGCGGCAACCGACCATGCGACCATGATTAAGAAAGTGCACGGTGAAGATAACCTGATCTTGTAAAAAAGTGCCCACTTCAATAACATTGCCCACGCTACCACGCCGAATTAATAAGACGCCTACGTCTAATCCAGGGTAAGTGCCATCATTACGGACGTTTCGGGTGACTCGGACTGATTCACCATATTCGAAGCGGCCTTCGTCATAGCGATCGGGTTTCATACTTTTATATCACCTAAGGCGACAAAGGCAGATTGAGGTTCACCCATTGCAAACACTTTAAAAACCTTTTCTGTTTGCGCATCAGAAACCACAAAGTCTTGGTAAGCGCGTTCTAGTAACTTACTATAGATAGCACGTTTTGCCGGCTCATTTTCTGGCATCTCATCTCTGGCTTTTTGCAAGTAATCATGGAAACGTTGCAATATATGTAGACGATTGACATGCACAACTGAGGGTTCATAATCTAACTCAAAATATTGTAAGAAATCTTCAGCAGATTCTAAATCTTCCATTTCTTCTTCAAAGCTCATGGTTGCACTCCGGTGGTGGTTAAAGTGGGCCTACTAGGCTAATATCTTGAGTAATTAAGTAGATTACTAAGCTAATAAATAAAACTAAAGTGACGATACCTAATACGGAAAAGTTATTTTCTTTTAACATGTGCTGACTCCAGCTGTGATAGACATTAATTTTGAATAGGGGTCTCATTTTGGCGTTTAATCACTAACTCTAATAAGCCTTGGGCGCCAATTCGGTCTTTACTGTCTAATAGCACCAGCTTCTCAAAAATAGTTTTGCTCACATCTAGCAGTTCTAAGCGCATATTTAAAAAACCAATGGCTTTTAAAGTAAATAAATACAATCTAACCTGAGTTAATAAGTTAGCAGGTGTTTCACTGATATGATGACTTTGTAAATCGCGCCAATCTTCAGGAAAAGCTATTAAAGGTCTAATCACTGCTAAGGCTTTAGTGGTAGCAGCGAGCGCATCCTCAAGTCTATGTTGATAATAGTAGAAGCGATTTAAGGCGACTAATACATTTAAAGACGTGGGTGCTAAAAAATAAGCTCTTAATAGCGGTAATTCAGCGGAACCATCCGCATAATTTTCGGCTGCGGTACTGATCATGTGTTCTACTTCAGGTGCATCTTTAGTATCAAAATACAAACCTTGTGCTTCAAAATCTAATAAATCCATTAATGCCTCGCCGCTAGTTTTACGGGTCTGTCTATTTTAGGTGTGCAAAGTGTTTCAGCATCACATGAGTCGCAGTTTTCTTCAGTGACGATTTCATTGAATTGCGCTTGTTTAGCTTCTAATTCATCAAGCCTTTCAATGAGGCAAGAGATGGCTTTGCCAACTGGATCAGGAATAAGATGATGATTAAGATCAATACCCTTAGTATTTTGAATTTGTGTGCCTTTAGTTTGGATAATCCGGCCGGGTATACCAACAACTGTACAACAAGGGGGCACATCTTTAACAACAACTGAGTTGGCTCCTACCCGCACGTTGTTGCCTAAGGTAATTGCACCGAGAATCTTTGCACCTGCGCCAATGAGTACATTATTACCAATCGTCGGATGGCGTTTTTCTTTATGCCAAGTAGTGCCACCTAGCGTAACGCCATGATATAAAGTGACATCGTCACCTATTTCAGTGGTTTCACCAATCACAACCCCTAAAGCATGATCGATAAATAACCGTCTACCAATCGTTGCGCCAGGATGAATTTCTACATTCGTAAACGTTTTAGCAATATTGGCTAAAATACGCGCCGGAAGTTTATAGTTGGCTTTCCATAAACGATGACTAATCCGATGTATTAAGACGGCATGCACACCTGAATAGGTTAACAATATTTCCCAAACATTGTGTGCAGCAGGATCTCTTCCAAACACACAGTGTACATCTTCATGCCATTGTTTAAAAAAGCCTTGCGGTGTGTCTATAGAAGAGTGAGTAGTATCGGACATGACCATTACCATTGTGTACTTAGCTTAATTGCCAGCCAGTGTTTTCAAGCGAAGGTCTGCCTGGTATTCTAAAAAATGACCCAGGATAACGATCATCTTGATCAGGAATTTCCATTCTTTCTTTGATTTCTGATTCAGCTACTTCAAGTTCTGTTTGCTCATTCATAGTGATATCCTCTTACAGGTTTTGATGAAATAAGTTAAGTTCTTCAGGTTGAGGTGTTCTTTTAGTAAGACTGACAAACTGTCTTACCTGCGTTAATAATTTTTGGGCTTGTAATCGGTTAACTACGATACCTAGTTGTTTGTAGGCATAGATAACCCCTTGGGTTCCCGAGTGTTTACCTAAAATAAGTTGATGACTGCGTCCAACAATGGCCGGATCAACACCTTGATAATTACTAGGATCTTTTAGCAAACCATCCACATGAATGCCGGCTTCATGACTAAATACATTTTTACCAATCAAACTTTTTCGACTGCCTATAGCATCGCCAGAAGCAGTCGCTACTTGTTCAGAAAGTAACGGAAAGTTTTGTAAAGACACCCCTGTTTCAAAGCCATACAACTGCTTTAAACCGACCACGACTTCTTCTAACGCGGCATTCCCCGCTCGTTCCCCTAAGCCGTTTACCGTGGTGTTAACATGCGTAGCTCCTGCAAATGCGGCTGCCAAGGTATTTGCGGTGGCGAGTCCTAAATCATCATGAGCGTGCATTTCTATTTCTAGATCAGTGGCGGCTCTTAAGCGTTTAATGGTTTCGTAAACCCCAAAAGGTTCCATAATGCCGACGGTGTCTGCAAAGCGAATTCGAGTGGCGCCGGCCTTTTGAGCTGTTTCAGCCATCTGGATTAAAAAGTCATGATCTGCACGCGAGGCATCTTCCATACCCATGCAGACTTCTAAACCAAGATCAACTGCCTCACTAATACAAGCGTTTATAGTGTTAAGCACCCAAGGTCGACTTTGTTTCAGTTTATGCCGAATATGTTGGTCAGATGCAGAAATGGACAGGTCCACTTTATGCACATTTAAGCCTAAACAACTCTGTAAGTCATCGTGCCGCATTCTTGACCAAACGAGGAGTTTGGTCGGTAGATTTAGCGAGGCAATGGCTTTAATTTCTTCGCGCTCAATTTCACCCATTGCGGGGATACCAATTTCTAATTCAGGTACGCCCATGTCCGCCAATTGTGTCGCTATTGATAACTTTTCTTCTAACGAAAATACTACGCCTGCGGATTGTTCTCCGTCTCTTAGGGTGGTGTCATCAATAATAATTTGGCGGACTTGAGTTTTCATATCGATCTACTATTAAGCGTAAGTCGGTGCAAAGGCTTGTTCTGGGTTTGCAACTGGGCCATCGCCATCCCAATACGGTGATAATTTACGTAACGTTGCTACAATTCCTGGCATGACTTTTAACACTTCATCGACTTCTGCCATCGTGTTATAGCGTGAGAAAGAGAAACGAATCGTTCCGTGAGCTGCCGTATAAGGAATGTCCATAGCCCGCATCACATGAGACGGTTCCAACGATCCAGAAGTACACGCCGAGCCACTGGATGCGGCAATGCCCGCTTTGTTTAACAACATTAAGATAGATTCACCTTCAATGTATTCAAAAGCGATATCGGTAGTATTGGGTAAACGGTTATATAAATCGCCGGTGACAAAGCAATGCGGAATACTTTCTGTGATGCCTTTTTCTAGGCGGTCACGCATTTCTTTAACGGTCGTGTTTTCGTACTCGATGTAGTTAAGTGCAAGTTCACAGGCTTTACCTAGGCCAACAATTGAGGCTGAGTTTTCGGTACCTGCTCTTCTGCCACGTTCTTGATGACCGCCGCGTAATAAAGGTCGGTAACGAGTGCCTCTTCGAAGATATAAAACGCCTATACCTTTAGGTGCATGTAATTTATGGCCTGATAATGACAACATATCAATTTTGGTATCTTGTAACATCATCGGGATTTTACCGACGGCTTGTACAGCATCGGTATGAAACATCACCCCCGCTGCATGGGCGAGTTCAGCCATTTCAGCGACTGGAAAGATTGTGCCGGTTTCATTATTAGCCCACATCACTGATACGATAGCCACTTGATCTGATAAAAGTTTTTTATAAGATTCAATGTTTAAGCGGCCGGCTTTATCAACGGGTAAACGGTGGATGGTGTAGCCTTCTTTTTCAAGATGCTCACATAAGGTTAGAATCGCTGGATGTTCTACAGTCGTCGTGATGATTTCTTTTTTATTAGGTTGGGCTTTAATGGCCGATAATAAAGCCGTTGAATTGGATTCTGTGCCGCAAGACGTAAAGATAATTTCTGAATCGTGTTCGCAACCAATTAAAGCTTGTACTTGTTGGCGGGCATGTTTTAAACCGCGTGCTACCCCATCAGCAAATTTATGAATGGATGAAGGATTACCGTATTGTTCAAGAAAGTAGGGGATCATTACATCCACCACTTCATGATCAACTTTGGTGGTTGCATTATTGTCTAAATAGATATCAGCCATTATGCCACCTCAACCTGAGTGAGTTTGCTCATTTCAGAGGCAGGAACCACTTTAATAAACTCACCCATCACTTCCATTAAACGTTGTTGGATACCAGAAATAGTCATAGCAGCCATTTGGCAGCCATTACAAGCGCCTGTCATATTAACGTAGGCGGTATTGCCGATGACTTCAACAAGTTCTACGTCACCACCATCTGCTAATAAAGACGGTCTGAGTGATTCTAAAACTTCTTCAATTTTCTTAATGCGTTGTAGATTGGTTAACGGTGCTTTTACCGCTGCAATTTTTTCTGGTTGCGCAGCGGGTGCTACTGTTGGATCAAATTTCTCGCCTTTTTCAGCTAACACTTTTTCTAATATCGCTTCAATGTCTTCATGACAAGAGGCACAGCCACCACCGGCTTTAGTAAAGTTGGTCACATCTTCAACGGTACGTAATTTATTTGCCCAGACCATTTCTTCGATCATGACCGCGTCAATAGCAAAACATTTACAAATTAAGGCACCTTCTTCATGATCATCTTTCCAGACTTCACCCCGATAATTGGCAATAGCCGCTTGCAGTGCTTCACGACCCATGACCGAGCAATGCATTTTTTCTGGAGGTAAGCCTTCTAATTGTCCAGCGATATCTTGATTCGTGATTTTTAAGGCATCATCAATGGTCATGCCAATAATCATTTCTGTTAACACAGAAGAAGAAGCAATAGCTGAGCCGCAACCGAAAGTTTGAAAACCGGCTTCCAGAATCACTTCAGTATCATCATCCACTTTAAGCGTGAGTCTTAAAGCATCACCGCAGCTAATGGAGCCCACTTCTCCAGTCGCATTGGCTTCGGCAACTGCTCCGGCATTTTTTGGATTAAAAAAGTGTTCTTTAACTTTGTCTGAATAGTCCCACATGATGCTTTCCTCGGCTTGAATGTTTGGCGATTAAGAACAGGTTTTTGAACCTGTTCCTTCGGAGTTTGTATTAAATGATGTGCCGCAAGCACAACTTTTAGCGGCATTGGGGTTAGTAAATTTAAAGCCTGAGCCTTCAATACTATCCAAAAAGTCAATGGACATGCCATCAAGCATCGGGAAGCTAACGGGGTCAATAAACACTTTTACGTCTCCGCACTCAATAACGGTATCGACTTCTGCGGGTGTACCTTCTAGCTTTAAGCCATATTGATAGCCGGAGCATCCACCATCGGTTACTTCAATTCTAAGTCCTGCTGTGGGCATTTCAGATCCTGCAATAAATCGTCCAACTGCGCTGACTGCTTTGTCTGTTAAGGTAATCATTTTGTATTCTCCTGACTGGGTGGCATCGTTCTTGTTATTACTAATAGCAACCTGTATGCCATTTAATTAATTTATTCTAATTGCCTGTTTGTTAAGGTTTTAAATAAATATAACGGAGGAAAGGTGGTTTTAAATTCAGATATTTTTCTGACACATTCAACTAACAATGTAAGCTTTGCTACAAAATACTGAGGAATTAACATGAACGTAGAAGATTTAGACATAGGTGATGTCGTTTATGCGGCACGATTGATTGCTGATGATGGCTCAATTCCCGGTGGAGTAGAGGGAGATGTATTAGCAGAAGTCGGTACTCGCGGCGTTATTACCCTGATAGGACATATTGAAGAAGAACCTAGCCGTACGGTATTTTTAGTCCGTTTTGAAGATAAAAATATGAACTTGGGTAATCCGGTGGGTTGTTGGACTGAGGATTTAATCGTAGAACCTAAATTAGTAACAGCGCCTGCTTTACAATAAGTGCTAGAGTGTAATAATCCAATCCCCCTCTTATGCAAAGAGGGGTTAGGGGAGATTTTATTAGATAAATCCCCTTCTGGGATGCAATTAAGGCTAGATTAAAAATATGACTAAGCACAGTGACACTGTTTTAAATTACCATCAACGCACCAAGCATACCTTACAGCGTTATGCTAAAGGACCGGAATCTATCGATTGGGAAGATCAACCGGATCATTTTCGACACTTTTCAGGTTGCGAGATTGTGTCGTTGCCATTGCCAGGCACGGAGCTTGAGGTTTTATTTACTGAGTTAGACACGCCAGAAGTGATATCGGTAAAGCCATTAACTTTGGCGAACATAGGCTTGTTACTGGAATTAGCTTTTGGTTTGTCAGCATGGAAACAATATGGTCCTAGCCGCTGGTCTTTACGCTGTAATCCCTCCAGCGGCAATTTGCATCCCACAGAAGTCTATTTAATAAGCGCTGATCTGGAGAATCTTAAAGCGGGTGTTTATCATTATGTTAGCCATGATCATGCGCTAGAACAGCGTTGTCGGTTTTCTGACAATTTACCTGACGGCAGCTTATATCTAGGTTTCTCGTCGATTCATTGGCGAGAAGCTTGGAAATACGGTGAAAGAGCTTTTCGATATTGTCAGCATGATATTGGTCATGCGCTGGGGGCTTTGCGCTATGCGGCTGCGACTTTAGGTTGGCGTATTGAATTAATGGCAGAAGCTGCTGATGCGGATATTGCCCATTTATTAGGGATAAATCGACTCGATGAGTTTAAGGCCTTAGAGCATGAATCACCTGATTTACTATGTCGAATTAAGATTGGTGTTGATAGTCATCAGGTGAATGAGAGTAGTTCTGATGCGGTAGACAATCTTCTGGCAGCGGTTGAAGCGGGTGCTTGGGCGGGTAAAGCGGATAGTCTTAAGGCCTATCATATTTATAAATGGCCCGTGATTGATGAAGTGGCTATTGCTGCTGATAAACCCAGAACTCAGGAAGATAATTGGCAAGCTATCGCCACAAAGTCATTGCCAACTGCTTGTACGCAAACGGCTACTTCATTAATTAGGCAACGCCGCAGTGCGCAACAATTTGATGGCAAAATGGCACCGATGGCTAAGGCTGATTTTTATCGGATTCTTGCAGCGGTTCTCCCCAGTTCCTCTACGTTTCAGACTTGGCGTTGGCCGGCTAAGGTACATTTGTTTATTTTTGTACATCGGGTTGAAGGGTTAGAGTCAGGAATTTATGCTTTACTCAGAAATAACGCAGCTCTACCACAGCTCAAGCTTGACACCTTAACTGAGTTTACCTGGCAAGCTATAGCGGATGAACTGCCTTTGTATCATTTACATTCAGGAGATTGTCGGCAGTTTGCTAAAGGCTTATCTTGTCATCAACCGATTGCCAGTGATAGTGCTTTTAGTTTGGGTATGGTGGCTGAGTTTAGTGATACTCTGCGGGATGCGCCTTGGCAGTATCGGCGGTTATTTTGGGAAACGGGTTTAATAGGGCAGGTGCTGTATTTAGAAGCCGAAGCTGCGGGTTATCGTGGAACTGGCATTGGGTGCTTTTTTGATGATAGTGTCCATGAATTATTAGGTTTTACAGGTGAACAGTTTCAGTGCTTGTATCACTTTACTATCGGTAAACCTTTAGATGATCAACGTATTCAAACCTTGCCTGCTTATGAGCATTTGAGAAATAACTGAGATTTATGTAGTGGTTTAATAAAAACAAGGGTTAATTACTGTCAGTTTCGATAAAGATAGCTTCTATGCTGGGGGCGTCTAGAATATTATCTAGCCATTGTTCCAGTTGAGGAGATGACGCTTGGGTAATTCGTTCTGTTGCCCAGTCAGGTAGGGTTTTAAAACGACGTTGGATTAAACGTTGGAGTGTTTTTTGTTCGGCAGTTTGAATACCTAGTTCCATGCCTTTGGTTAAGCCTTTTTCCATGCCAATTCGTTCTACACTGGTAACGTATCTCATTTTGTCTATCTCTTCTAGGGTTTCTATATCAGACCAAAGTTCTTGTTCTAGTGCTTTGGGTAATCGCATCATCCAGTCAATAACAGCAAACAAGTTTATCACTCTTTGTTTGTCCCAGTTACGCTGGTATAAGCTCTTAATCAAGGCAAACTTAACTTCGTAACGTTTTGCTGGATTTTTACGGGTTTGCTGAGTGAGTATATGTGTTGCTGTTACTATAGCAAAGGAGTTGTTGGATGTCTTTAATGTTTCTAACTGATCGTGATAATCGGCGAGTTTGGCGACAGGAAATTTTAGCGTATGCTCACAGCCTAATAACTCATATCCAAACGAAGTGGGCTTCCAATTTTTATGTTCGTCTGCCAACACAGCTAGGCTGGCAATGGGTTGTCGATATTTATCATAAAGCCGATAGTTGTAGACAAACATGCGTTCGGCAAATTCAGCTTGTTGAGTACCTTGTACTTCAATATGCACATAGACCCATTTGTTTTCGCCGCTGAGCAATTTAATCTGCACCAGTTTATCGACAAAGCGTTTGCCTAGTTCGGCATCTCGTACTACAGCGCGTAATTCTTGATCTAAAAAGATCGGCTCTAATGTCCAATCAATTTGAGCATAGGCATCAGGGAAATAAAATTCAATAAACTCCGGAAAGTAGTTGTCAATCGCTTCTTTCCAAGGGGAATCGTATTCATCGTTTTCCAGAAGATCGGGTAGGTCAATTTCTAGGAGTGGGCTGGCAATATCGTAACTATCGTGGGGTAGGCTCATAAGATCCTCTATTAGCGAGATTCATTATAAGCGAATTAGCTTTAATTTTATCGGTTTAGGCTGCTTGTGCTTTTATCTGCGAAAGTAACATGCTTTCAATGTTTAAATGGTAATCCAGTTCAGGCCATTCTATGCCCGTTCTTTGGCAAATAAACTGGTAGTTAGTCAGTTGTTTAAATGTAGCCGCTTGAAGCTCTTTGTACCATGACATAGGGGTTAATATAACGCGACCATCGTCGAGTTCAACATGTAAATAACGGTCATCAAAGTGTACTGTTTTACCCTTTATCAAAGTATTCATCCCATCTCCTTTCAAATTCTGCGCAATGAATTTCTACAATCGTTAAAGCTCTCGAGGGTATCTTGAATTTTGTGTAAACTGGTTTGGGCGTGTAGTAAATTTTAATGGTTTAGGTGTGTTTAATTATTTGGAAAGTGAGCATTTTGTCGTTGTGCTTCATTTGCTCACTGGTTTCCATTTGAGTGGCATGGAGATTTTTGCTATCAATAGCAAGGCTTGCGACGAGGTCTTTTAATTCTTGATCAGTCATGGACTTATAAATAATTATAATTTTTCAATATGTTAGCATGTAAGTCAAAGATCTACTATGAGTTAATATTTATCGATCAAAATGTTCCTAGATACTGCCTTTAATGCATTTTATTACGCCGATAATTTCTAATATCAGAATATCAGAATATCAGAATATCAGAATATCAGAATATCAGAATATCAGAATATCAGAATATCAGAATATCAGAATATCAGAATATCAGAATATCAGAATATCAGAATATCAGAATATCAGAATATCAGAATATCAG
>CAIQNQ010000266.1 GCA_903873165.1 uncultured Methylococcaceae bacterium
ACTCAGCAATTACAAGAATTATCAGACGAAGTGGGCGGTGATCGTTCTCTATTAGTGTGTTGTACAGCGTTTCGGGGCAAATCGGATCAGTTTCAAAATCTTACCTTAAAGAAAATCCCCAAGATGGTACTGTCTCGTTGTGAATGGGGGCATGATGATTACAGCTTAAATGTAGCGAACTTGCCAATGGCGGTATTAGAAACTGAACCCGTAGTGGAAAAGCCAAAGAAGGTGAGTCTTAAACAAGCCAACACAGCACAACATGATCTCTTTAGTAAAGAGCCATGAGACTTTTAACGGGGGGAGGCAATTAATGAAAGAATTTGAATTGCAACGGGCTAAAAATCCTGACTTGATTGCCTCTGTTACTGCCATTAAGCGAGCAGCACAGTTGGCAAGGCAAACAGCAATACAAACCAATACGGCTATTGTCGTAATCAAGGATGGTGTGTTATGCAGAATTACTGCGGAAGAACTTAAGCAGCAGGCACTTACATGAGTCAGAAAATTGTTCAAATGGATGTCGGGTAATATGATGACAATGGATGATTGGTTAAAACGCATTCGCTTAGGCGAAGATTCCACCTTAGAATTTAAGCAGGTGATAATGCGCAGTCCGACTAAAGTGGATGCACCGCACCCCGATAGTTTAGCGGATGAATTAGCGGCGATGGCGAATGCTAATGGCGGCACTTTAATATTAGGCGTGGACGATAACAAAGCCGTGATAGGTATCGCTTATGATGCTTTAGATGCCGTTGAAAAATGGTTAGCTGAGTTATGTCAAAACAAGATTAATCCCCCTTTGGACATCATGACGCAACATATTGAATTGCCCGATAGTTCAGGGCAATTACAGCCAGTGATTATCGTGCAAGTATTGCGTAGTTTGATGGTCCATAAAAGTCCGAATGGTTATTTTAAACGGGTGGCTCATGCCAAGCGCGAAATGAAACCCGAAGTATTAGCCAGATTGTTTCAACAGCGTAGTCAGTCTCGTTTAATGCGTTTTGAAGAATTAGCCGTTCCTAATACTCACCTTGCTGATGCGGATGCTTTATTAATACGGAATTTTTTAAAAGCTAACGAAGGTGATCCTGATCTACAAATGCGCCGTTTGCACTTAAGCGCAGACGATGAGGGTGAATCTCGTTTAAGTGTTGCAGGGGTCTTGTTGTGTACCTTAAAACCGACCCAATGGTTTTATTCCGCTTATATTCAAGCCGTTGCTTACAGTGGTTTGAATAATGATCCACAAGATCAAGTGGACGCCAAAGACTTTGAAGGGCCTTTGGATAGGCAAATCTGGGATGCTTTTGATTTTGTGCGCTTGAATATGAAGGTGCCCGCCCGAAAGGTGTTAGGTCGTATTGATTATCCGCAATATAGTTTGCGTGCCGTATTTGAAGCCGTAGTGAATGCAGTGGTGCATCGGGATTATTCGGTGAGTAATGGCCGCATTCGCTTACATTTATTTGCGGACAGGTTAGAGATATATTCACCAGGGGCGTTGCCAAATTCTATGACGGTTGAAACGATGCAAATGATGTCCATGCCTCGTAATGAAGTCTTATCAAGTTTATTTTCGCGATATTATCCAATCCGTGACTCTGGATTAGGGCGGGAATTTTTAATGGATAGACGCGGTTCAGGTGTGGATGTGATTTTAGCCGAAAGTGAGAAATTATCGGGGAAAAAGCCGGTGTATGAAAATATTGCCGATATGGAATTAAAGCTAACCCTGTATGCCGCCCGTTTACCCGATCAGGAGCACGATCTATGAGTCAGCGTATTGTGCAGATTATCTCAGGGCGTTTAAGTTTACGATCACCCCAACGCGAATCATTAGAGTCCTTACAAAAAGCAATTGCTGCCACGCCAGATATACTCCATCCCAATCGCGATGTCCCAGCATTATTAGAGATTTTAAAAACCGAGTTTCCAACGCTTTCTGATTTTGAACGTGACTTTCCGTCGCTGTGTTTTGCTCTCGCAACCGGTGTGGGTAAAACGCGCTTGATGGGTGCCTTTATCAGTTATCTGCATTTAGCGCACGGTATTTCTAACTTTTTTGTCTTGGCACCCAACCTAACTATTTATAAAAAACTCATCGCCGACTTTACCCCCAATACCCCAAAATATGTATTTAAGGGTATTGCTGAATTTGCGGTTAATTCTCCTAAAATTATCACCGGTGATGATTACGAAGTAAAAGGCCGGGCGCTGGATGTGTTTACGTCTATATCCATAAATATTTTTAATATCTCTAAAATTAACTCTGAAGTGCGTGGCGGTAAGTCGCCCAGAATTAAACGCTTATCAGAATATCTGGGGGATAGTTATTTTAATTATTTAGCAGAGTTGCCCGATTTAGTGTTGTTAATGGATGAGTCGCATCGTTATCGTGCTAATGCCGGTGTGCGTGCTTTAAATGAGTTAAAACCCCTGTTAGGGCTAGAGTTAACTGCGACGCCTTTTACAGAAAGCAATAAAGGCCCTGTACCGTTTAAGAATGTGGTGGTGGATTATCCATTGGCACGCGCGATGGATGATGGTTTTGTTAAAGAACCCGCCGTGGTTACGCAGCGCAATTTTGATGCCTCGCAACATACTAAAGAAGAAGTAGAGCGCATCAAATTGATGGATGGTATTCGGCTACACGAAGCCACTAAGGTTGAATTATTAACCTATGCCCATGAAAACAATGTGGCCGTTGTAAAGCCCTTTATGTTGGTCATTGCTAGAGATATCACGCACGCCGCGCAGTTATTAGGCCTAATGGAGTCGGCCGCGTTTTTTGACGGTCGATACAAAGGTAAAATTATTCAAGTCGATAGTAGTAAATCCGGTGCGGCTGAAGAAGAAATGATTAATCGCTTGTTGGCAGTAGAAAGTCGAGAAGAACATACTGAGGTGGTTATTCACGTTAACATGCTGAAAGAAGGCTGGGACGTGACCAATTTATATACCATTGTGCCGTTACGGGCCGCCAATGCACGTACTTTGATTGAGCAATCAATTGGGCGGGGTTTGCGTTTACCTTATGGAAAACGCACAGGGGTAATTCCGGTTGATAGATTGAATATTGTGGCCCATGATCGATTTCAAGAGATTATTGATGAAGCTAATAATCCGCAAAATCCATTACGCTTACAGCAAGTAATTCTTGAAGCGCCTTCTGATGTGGAAAAAACAGCAAGTGTGCTGGTGAGTTCTACTTTTGAAGGACTCATTAATGGTAAAACTGAGGGCGTCACTTATGCCAGTTCAGCTAACGTAGCCCCAGTATTTAACGGTGTTGCTGAAACCGCCGTGGCGCAGGCTGTTATTGTCGAGTTAAACAAATTACAACACAGCCCTACTACTGTATCGACTAGTAAAGCGCTCTTAAATGTTGAGGTGCAACAATTAGTTATTCAGGCAGTTAATGAGCAGTTAAGTTTAGGTCAACAGTCTTTATTTGATGCTGATCATCCGGTTGATGTGGCTGATATTGTGGCAAAGACAACCGCACTAATGGTGAATCATACAATTGATATTCCGCGTGTGGTTGTGGTGCCTAAAGGTGAAGTCAGTTATGGCTACAAACCTTTTACTTTGAATCTGAGCGGTTTAAATCTGCAACCGTCAGAAAGAGATATTGTTATTCAAAGTTTGCAGACTAATCAGCAAGAGTTTATGTCCGCACAGATTGGCTTGGTTGAAGCTAAGCCAGAAGATTATATTGTGCACGCCTTAATAGATTATGACGATATTTCTTATGATGATCATGCCGAGTTAATTTATGAATTGGCAACGCAAGCGGTTGTGTATTTACAGAGCTATCTATCAGAAGATGAGGTGAATAATGTGCTGAGTCACCATCGACAATTATTAGCTAAATCGATTCATGCTCAGATGGCTGAACACTTTTGGGAGCAAGCTGATACTTATGAGGTTGAAGTGCGTAGTGGCTTTACGCCATTAAAGCCCTGTGCTTATACGGTGGCTGCTGATCAAACAGTCCATTCCTATCGGGATACGGTCAGTGAGAAAAGCAAAATAAAGCAGATGTTGTTTGGACATTTTAGTAAATGTTTATATCCCTTACAGAAATTTGACTCAGATACTGAGCGGCGTTTTGCGGTTATTTTAGAACGAGATGCGCAAAAATGGTTTAAGCCGGCCAAAGGTCAGTTTAAGATTTACTATAAAGACGGTACTGAACATCCAGAATATATCCCCGATTTTATTGCTGAAACCAATGACTATGTGTTGATGATTGAAACTAAGTCACAAGCCGAAATGACTGACAGCAAGGTGCAAGCTAAAGCGGATGCCGCCCTTAAGTGGTGTGAAAATGCTGGCGATTATCTGCTAAAAAACGGCGGCAAAGCATGGAAGTATTTGTTAATTCCGCACGATGAGGTAAAAGAAAATCTCCAGTTGGCAGATTATGTGCGTAATTATGAAAAGTAACCCTAATAGGAGCACAGCACAATCCACGTATGATGATATTTTAGTTCTGATGAAAGAATTATTTATCAGTCAAAAAGAAACGGATCTAAAGTTTAAAGAAACAGACAAGCAATCCAGGAGATGGTCAGAGAAGCTAAAGCGACGTCAAAAGAAGTTAAAGCCATGAGGACTAGTGCTGGTCGTTTAGGCAATCGCTTAGGTGAGTTTGTAGAAGAAGCGGTTCGACCTGCAGCCGTTAGATTATTTCAACCATGCGGTATTGATGTGCATGAAGTCCAGCAAAACATTTCTGTTAAACGTGACGGTGAAGCTTTAGAGATTAATTTGCTCGTGGTGAACGATTTAGATACGGCGGCGATAGAGTGCAAAAGCAATTTAAGTATTGATGATATTAATGAACATCTTGAGCGTTTGTCTAAGATTAAACGCATGATTCCCCGTTATAAAGCCCATCGAATTTTAGGCACTGTTGCTGGTATGGTAATACCTGATAATGTCGCCGCTTATGCGATTAAAAAAGGTCTGTATGTTATTGCCCAAAATGGCGGGCATTTAGATTTAGCTAACCCAATAACCTGTGCTTTTTAAACTTAATTTAATGGCACTATCAGTTGGGTGCAACTCAGAAGGGGCACGAACATCACCTTCTGATAAACTTTGTGCTGAAACTAGATTGGCATTGCTGTAATCAGAGGTATTGACATAATATTCACCATTTAATTGAAATTAAGATAAGGCTTCAATGTTAAACAAAAGGCTGTGCAGGCTTAATTACAATTGCTAAAATATACCAACAGCCATTATTGTTGCTCTGCAGACGACAGGGACTTTATGGACAACATCTTAAAAATATTCCATAGCTACCCTCACACTGTAAAATTTTACTCTATACACTTTATCATGCTTGATTATCAAAAAGAATTTATTGCTTACGCGCTAGAATGTGGCGTCTTAAAATTTGGTGAGTTTCAATTAAAGTCTGGTCGTTCCAGTCCTTACTTTTTTAATACTGGATTATTTAATACTGGCGCGCAATTAGGTAAGCTAGGTCAGTTTTATGCGCAAGCATTAATACAATCAGATCTTAATGTAGATATTTTGTATGGCCCTGCCTACAAAGGAATTCCACTGGTCAGTGCCACTTCTATTGCTTATGCGCAAAGCACTGGTATCGATATGCCTTTTGCTTTTAATCGAAAAGAAGCAAAAAAACATGCTGAAGGCGGTATTTTGGTAGGCACACCGTTGCAAGGAAATGTCATTATTGTGGACGATGTGATTACTGCAGGCACTTCTGTTAGAGAATCTGTTGAGATTATCAATGCTGCCAATGCCACACCAGCTGGGGTGTTAATTGCTTTAGATCGACAAGAAAAAGGTTTGAATGATTGTTCTGCAATTCAAGAAGTTGAAGAGCAGTTTAAAATGCCAGTGGTAGCAATCATCACTTTAGAAATCATCATCAAGTATTTAAAACTCCTAGGGAATACCGAGCAACTTAATGCCATTAAAGAATATCAAAGCCTCTACGGTATAAAAATACATTAACGTGTTTTTTGTGGGAGTGGCTTTAGCCATGATTATCGTGACTAAAGCCACTTCTTCAATAGCCTTTATAGCAAGGTTATTTATGCGGAGTTTAATGGTTTAATAAACTCTCAGCTAATTGAATCACTTCCAGCTCCTCAATCTCTTGTATTGAGAAGTCTTGTTTATTTAACTTAAACGGATTAACAATAGAGGGCGACTTAAGCACTTTATTGATATCCGTTTGATAAACCCGACTCACGGGAGTCGGGCCAAACAAGGTAATCGAAGGGATATTTAAAGCCCACGCCATGTGCGTGGGTCCCGTATCATTACCTATCAACAAATCAGCTGTGGCAATCAGGGCTTTTAAGCTATTTAAATCTAAGCGAGGTAACACTTTAATGGTATTGGATTGTTGCGCCATCCACTCAGCTTTGGTTTGTTCTCGTGAACTGCCCCAAATCACTAAACAGTTTTGTTGCAGTGCTTCTGCTACCTTGACAAGCTTATCAGCGGGATAATTTCGGCTCTCCCATGTTGAGCCAATCACCAAGACAATATTACGCTTATCGGGTGATAAAACGTCATAAATACTTTGATCTTCTGCTTTATAAAACAAGAATGGTGCTTTCTTATAAATCTGCTCTGGAGTGATGGTTAAACCTAAAGGCTGCGATAATACCGTGGCATTTCTATCAATGGTATTGGCATCATAGGCACACGCTATTTTCACTTGGTAAAACCACGCGGCGGCTTTTTCTCTAATAGAATCGGCATCAAAACCCGCTCGGCGTTTACCCAATAAACCCGCCACTACAGCCGACTTAATCAGCCCTTGCGCATCAATCACCAAATCATACTGCTGCTGGGCTTGCTGTCTTATCGCTTTAATTTGGGCAAACACACCTAACTTATGCGTCTTTAACGCTTTTAAATTGACGGTGATAATATTGTCTAAATCGGGGTTGTGTCTTAACACTTCTGCAAAGTGCTCTTCCACAATCCAATCAATCTGAGCAGTCGGGAAAGCCGCTTTGATAAACTGCAATGCCACCATCGCATGCACAATATCCCCTAAGGCTGATAACTTTACGATGGCAATTTTCATCGTAAAGTTATCAGCTTTAACACAGCATCTGGGGTAATATCCCTTAAACACGCCAATGTTCCCAAAGGACATTCTCGTTTAAAACAAGGCGCACAAGATAACTTTAAAGACACTATCTGCGCCTTAGCAATTAAAGGCGGGGTAAAACTAGGATCAGACGATCCATACAGTGCTACTAAATTTTTATCTAAAGCCGCTGCCACATGCATCAAACCCGAATCATTAGACACAACAGTATGAGCTAAGGACATTAAATCCACGGCTTCTGCTAGAGTTGTTCTACCCGTAAAATCCACATACCCATCGGCTGCTAAGGTATTAATCTGAGCAGCACTGACTTTATCTTTCTCTGACCCAAACAACCAAACTTGCCAACCATCAGCTAACTTTTGCTTTGCTACTTCCGCATAATGCTCAACTGGCCAACGCTTGGCTTCACCATATTCAGCACCAGGGCATAAAGCCAAAATCGGTCGTAATGCTTGAGGTGCTTCCGCTTCAGAAACTTGAGTAAACGCTGCGTTTAATGCAAATTTTTCTATCGCCTTTGCTTGTTGATCAGGACTTATAGATAATCTAGGTGTCGGACATTTGGGGGGTAAGTCTGATGTATTCGGCAGACCCAACGCTACGAAACGTTGCACTGTCATGGTTAATTGCGACTTATCTAAACGTCTCGCATCATTTAATAAGCCCCAACGACACTCACCAACATAACCGGTACGTAAAGGAATATTTGCAAAAAAGGGGGGTAGCGCAGACTTCCAGGAGTTAGGTAATAAAATCGCATGATCATAAGCCTGATCTCTTAGTTTTTTACCTAACAAGACTCTAGCAGAGAAGTTGAATTGCCCATGCACTAAAGGCATAGCAAGCACATGAGTTACCTCTGGCATGCGCTCAATTAATGCTGATGACCAAGACGGAGCCAACACATCAATTTGGCACTCAGGATGATTATTTTTTAAGGTGATGAATAAACTTTGCGCCATCACCATGTCGCCGACCCAAGACGGGCCGACGACCAGAATCTTATAGGGCTTTATCAAGGTTTATTGAACGTAAGTTAACCAATCCGCATGGTCTTCACGACGTCCATACACATAATCAAAATATAAAGACTGGAGTTTCTCAGTAATCACACCACGACTACTTGAACCAATTTTACGATTATCTAATTCTCTAATAGGTGTTACTTCAGCAGCAGAACCCGTAAAAAACGCTTCATCAGAAATATAAATCTCATCACGCGTGATGCGTTTTTCAATCACCTCATAACCTTGTTCTCTCGCAATAGTAATAACAGTATCACGAGTGATACCTTCTAAGGCTGAAGTGGTTTCTGGAGTGTAGATTTTGCCGTTACGAATCACAAATAAATTTTCTGCACTGCCTTCAGCCGCAAAACCTTCATGATCTAACATTAATGCCTCATCATAACCATTCGCTAAGGCCTCTTGTAATGCCAAAATAGAATTAATGTAATTACCATTCGCTTTCGCTTTACACATGGTGCTGTTATGGTGGTTACGGGTGTAAGAAGAAGTACGAATACGAATGCCTTTTTCAATACTTTCGGCACCTAAATAGGCACCCCAAGGCCAAGCAGCAACAATTACATGTACTTTTAAATTATCAGCTCGTAAGCCCATACCTTCTGAGCCATAAAAACACATGGTACGGATATAGGCACTATCTAATTTATTATTTTTTAAGGCATTTAATTGCGCTTGATTGATTTCTTCTTTAGAAAAGGACATGGGCATATTCATGATATGCGCAGATCTAAATAAACGGTCAGTATGCTCTTGGTTTCTAAAAATAGCGGTGCCTTTTGTAGCATGATAAGCTCTAATGCCTTCAAACACGCCTAATCCATAATGCAAAGTATGGGTCAATACATGGACTTTAGCTTCACGCCACTCTACCCAAGTGCCATCTAGCCAAATTACGCCATCTCTATCGTCCATTGTCATCTGTGGAATTCCTCAATCTGTTTAAAGTATCGGTCTATCAAACTTAGTCGGCATAGAACCTAAATAGACACGGTTAAATGTGCAGATTGTACTATAAAGTTAACATTAGCAGTACTTGTATAATGAAATTTATTACAGCACTCAAATCAAGGAATATAGAAAGAAATCAAAAATCCCTCGCTATACGAGGGATAATCAAATTATTAAACATTGAATAATTAAAAAGCTCGCACTGCCCTGACAGAAAACTGGGTCGTCTTTAGAATGCTCAAAGGGTTGCCAGTAGCGATATACTTGGACCACGCGAAATTACTATCAATCTGTGAAGAACTCCAATAAGTAATTTTATTAAAACCATCCAAAACGGCTCTGTTTTGATAAAGTAAGTCTAATTCAGCTTTGGATGGTAAAAACCAATCACTATAGCCATTAAAAACATAACTGTCTGCTACTTTAGCCGCTGTATTGTCATCAGCACAAGCCATCACTATGGCTGCTGTATTAGCTGCACCCATGCCCACCGCCGTATTATTAGCAACGGGTATTGGTACGCCATAACATCCCCAAGATGCGCCAACCGACTGGTCAACCGGAGCTGCCTCTAAACCGTGTGTGCCGCCGTTAGTAACATAAAATACCTTACCACCCGCTGGCCCTGTTTCGCCAATAGTGTATGGGCTTGTACCTGGACAATAGTATAAGACCCAAGTAGGTATGCCCGCACATAAGGTCAGTGTGGGTTTAATACTAGCATCTGGGTTAATTACTGGAACTATTTGCCACTGAGTACCATCCCAATACTGCATATCACCTACATCATTACCCGCTTGAGGCACTCCTGCAGACCCCCTTGGGCCGACAGGGCCAGCAGGCCCCATTGCTCCTACTGGCCCTTGCGGCCCTACCTGTCCAGTTGCACCTTGCGGACCAGCAGGTCCTTGTGGGCCAACCGGGGCAGTCGCCGCAACTATACCCAACACCTTCCAAGCAGTTGTAACGGCTTCCGGACTTTTACCTTTATTTGCAGCAATCGCTGATAAATACGTTTTACTTTTGTAAGTGACCACATCACCTGCACTATAAGTGACTGTTGAGAGCCAAGAATCGTAATAATAACCTAATTTAACTTCCGCTTTTAATGCCTCAGCACTAAAGCATAAAAATATCATAACAAATATACCGATATTTTTAATAATAACATCTCGCATTTTTAAACCTCTTGAAACTTTTAAAATCAATAACACTTAGCCGACGGATAGTGACAAATAGTAACAAATAGTAACAAATAGTAACAAATAGTAACAAATTTTCTTGATTATTACAAAATTATTACACATTATTTTTCAAAACATCGCCATTCAGAATTCAATCCCGACAAAATAGCTAGATAACTTTTAAAGTACACTAAAATTAGCAATATTGAGATTGCTTAAAATTTTATAATACGACTTTAAATCGCCTAACTTTACCTACCACTTAATCTTAGAATTTGTCAAATGAACGTTCAAATAGCTTGTAAACCCACAGATTCATACAAAGCAGAACGACGTACTCTTATTATTTCCCTCACTTTTGTGCTGATATTAATGGTATGGGGTTTAATTTTTAGCGAATTAACCACTTCTAATATAATAGAGGTCGATGCCGCTGCTTACATCATCAGTGGCATTATTGGTTTAGTGACTATATTTGTCTCGCGCTTACAAGAAAAACCGAGTACAGAATCTCATCCACTGGGATATTCAGGATTTATTCCTATCTTAAATATGATCCGCAACTTAATGATTATAGAAATTTGTATCGATGCTATTGGAAGTTCAATAGGCACTATAGTAAAAGGGCCACCACCACCTGAACATGCTATTTTGTTTCTATATGCTTCAGTGACTTTATTATTTAACCTCTTCTGTGCTATTTACACACATAAAGCGGCAACTCGACTTAACTCCCCTTTATTAAAAACTGATGCCTTGGAATGGCGGCTCGATAGCATTTCCAATATTTCCATTTTATGTGCGTTTAGTTTAGCGTTTATATTGGATCATACGGGCTATGCCGCACATGCGGCTTATGTAGACCCTGTGGTTTGCATCTTTTTTTCAATTTATATGTGTATCAGCCCTAGCAAATTGTTCTTAGAAAATATGCAAATACTCTCTGTGGGTTCCGTAGATAAAAAAACTCACTCACACATAGTCCGTCTTTTTAAGAAAGAAATTCCCATGTTTAAAATACACGCCACTCATTTCACTATTTTTTACGTGGCCGGGATTTTATGGGTGAATATTGAAATTCATAAACATAAGCTTAGTGATTTGAAAGAAGAAGATATTTTTGAGGCAACCCAAAAATGCCAAGCCATTCTTAATCAAAACTATCCTAATAACAGACTAAGCTACACCTATCATTTAGAGGCTTAGAACTAATCAATACAGTAAATAATCCACACACAAGCCGATAAAAACAGCCAGACCAAACCAATTACTATTTAAAAAGGCTTTAAAGCACAGTGCTTTTTCTCGATGAAAAATTAATTTTTGTTGATAAATACTTAAGCCAATCGCCACTAATATGCCGGTGAAATAAGGCCAGCTTAAATGCTGCATCTGGCCTACGATGATCAATAAAATGATAATAATAAGCTGTAATACCGCCATGATGTGCCGATCATAAGCACCAAATAGAATAGCAGTGGATTTAACCCCAATCTTTAGATCATCGTCTTTATCAACCATGGCATACATAGTGTCATACACCAAGGCCCATAACAGGACCGCTAAATACATTACCCAAGCAACCGGAGGAATGCTATCTGTTTGCGCAGAAAATGACATCGGCACCGCCCATCCGAAAGCAATGCCTAAATAGGCTTGGGGTAATTGTGTGTAGCGCTTCATAAAAGGATAACTGGCGGCTAAAAAAGCACCGACAAATGATAAGGCTATCGTATAGGTATTTAGTAATAATACCAATCCAAACGCCCATAAACACAAGATAACAAAAAACCAAAGGGCTTCTGTGGGTGTTACTTTACCCGCAGCAATAGGGCGTTGTTTGGTTCGCTCAACATGTGGATCGAAATTCCGATCCGCGTAATCATTGATCACACAGCCAGCCGCCCGCATTAAAACCACACCAGAGCAAATGACCGTTAATACTAAAGGATCAGGATGCCCCGCACTAGCAACCCACAATGCCCATAAAGCTGGCCAGAGTAATATTAAAATACCAATGGGGCGATTGAATCGCGCTAATATCCAGTATTGATGAGTTCTATCTTTTATAAGGTCGGAAAGGGTTGTCTGTAACACAGGGTGGCCTATTTATTATTAGGTAGCGTTTGTTCAGCAAGTGAGCTGTTATAAGCTATAAAGGAGTAAAATCACTTAAAAATGCTATTATAGCTACATTTATTTTATTACGGGAGTATCGCACCCCGAAGGCACTCATCATGACGGCAAAAATTTATCACAATCCGCGTTGCGGCAAGTCTCGTGACACTTTAAAGTTACTTGCAGAGCGTGGCATCCCAGTTGAAATCATTGAATATCTAAAAAATCCACCCAGTGCAGACGAATTAGCCCTTATTTTAGAGAAACTAGCACTTGAGCCACGCGATTTAATGCGCAAAAAGGAAGTCATCTACAAAGAATTAGACCTAGGCAATAAAGAACTAGATAGAGCCACTTTAATTACCGCAATGATTAACAATCCTATTCTTATTGAACGCCCTATTGTGTTGTTTGCAGATAAAGCTGCACTCGGCCGCACTCCTGAATCCGTACTAACAATTTTATAAACCAAACATGCTAAAAATTCTCATTTTATATTACTCGCGCCATGGCTCAACGGCAGCAATGGCGCAATATATTGCCAGAGGCGTTGAATCTGTTTCATGTGCTGAAGCCGTTATTAGAACCGTACCTGAAATATCAACCGTCTGTGAAAAAATAGCTGAGACCATTCCTGAAACAGGTGTTATTTATGCCAGTTTAGAAGACCTAAAAACCTGTGATGGCTTAGCTTTAGGCAGCCCAACCCACTTCGGTAATATGTCCGCTTCACTAAAGTATTTTATTGATAATACCTCTGAGGTTTGGTTTAGTGGTGCTTTAATCGGTAAACCTGCCAGTGTATTTACATCAACTGGCAGTCTGCACGGAGGCCAAGAAAGTACTTTATTATCGATGATGTTACCGCTCTTACATCACGGCATGATGATATTAGGTCTGCCGTATAGCGAACACGCATTAAGAGAAACTAGCTCGGGTGGGACGCCTTATGGTGCTAGCCATTTAGCCAATGAACTGAATCGAATCACCGATGAAGAAAAAAAACTTTGCTTGGCTCTTGGTTCGCGTTTAGCTAAAACAGCCCTTCTTTTAAAGCAAGCCTAACACTATGACCATTAAACCCGTTTATTATCACACCATAGCCGTTTTTGCGTATCTAGGTCTATTTGCCTTATTAATGTTATGGAATACTGTGCTAGCACCTAGCTCGACTTTTCCAGTCGCATTGATGTTATTAGTCACTATTACACCTTTGTTATTACCTATGCGCGGTTTTTTAAATCGCCAACCCAGAAGCTGTTCTTGGATGGCTTATGTAAGCTTAGCTTATTTTGTTCATGGTTCGGTAGAAGCCTATGCGAATGACCTGCAACGACTATATCCGTCTATAGAACTGACTTTGAGTTTACTGTTATTTTTTGGTGCCAACTTCTTTGTGCGTTTATCAAGGAAAAAACCCTAGTGTTGTCTGCCAAGCAACTACCCTTAAGTTTCGAATTTAAAGCCAATCAGCACTTTGATGACTACTATGCTGGCTGCAATCTAGAAACGGTGAGTTTATTACAAGATGCCATTGTAAATCAGACAGAAACACAGGTTTTTATCTGGGGCGAATCAGGCTTAGGTAAAAGTCATTTACTAAGAGCCTGTTGTGATAAAGCTCAACAAGTTAACAAAACTTCGTTTTATTTTGATTTTAATACCAGTAAATTACCGGAACCTGATTTACTAACTGGTTTGGAACAATTTGACCTGGTCTGCCTAGACAATATAGAAAAAATCGTGAGCCTAGCCATCTGGGAAGTAGCATTTTTTAATTTCTTTAATCAACACCGCGAACTAGGCAATACCTTAATATTAGCGGCACATTGCCCACCTAATGAGCTGAGTATCAACTTACCCGACCTTAAAACACGCTTAAATTGGGGGTTAACCCTTAAGCTTAAAACTTTAGGCGATGATGATAAAATTGCTGCTTTAATATTTAAAGCCGGACAAATGGGCTTTGAGATTTCTGTGCAAACCGCTCGATATATACTGAGCCATTGTGATAGAGATTTAAATTATTTATGGGCACTTTTAGAAACTTTAGATCATGCCTCATTAGCCGCTAAGCGTAAATTAACCATTCCTTTCTTAAAAGAAATATTGCCTCAATCTTAAACGTCACAGATTAAAAGCACACCCACAAAAACATCAATTTATATTGGGCATCCAACTCTAGGATTAATGGTTTAGCGATTTAAAAACAACTCTAAATCATCAGCCTTAATAGCAGGGTCACAAGATAATTGCTATTAGTTTTAATACTCACTGCTTTGAACATGAATCTAGTAAATTGATGTGTCACGAACTAAAATTAACTAGAATGCATATAAAATAAATAACTTGCGGAATAGGGAATCTTTTTCTCACTGCCTAAGTGATTAGCATCACAACCAGTTGAAGGCGATAGCCCACCGACAGTATTAAAACGGTTAATATAACTAGCGGCTGAAAAAGGCCCATCACCACGTTTTGAAACAACTTCGACCAATAACCATGATATAGCATTATCAGATTGAGACTGTGAGTTAACTATCCTGCCCTCGATACGACTGCCTTTTTTATATTCCCAAATTGGCCCTTTGTAATGTTTGCCTATAATCTCGTGTTTTTCATTATAAAGTATTGCATCGGGTGCTTGAACTTGCCAAGAATATGAACCTTGATTGATTGTACACTGATAAATTTGCACACCTTTTGCATACACGGTTAAATAAGGACTATGAGCCTTTGGTGGTTGGATATCTTTAGGTATTGAAGCCAACGCTAATACAAACTGCGGGAAGCAGAAGAGCAAAAGTAAAAATTTCATTTTCATTGTGTATTTCATCCATATACTTGGTTGATCGATGGTTATGCTAATTATCGCCACTATGGCATTGCTTTTTGTTAAGATTGACGACCAAGCTAAGTGGAGTAGGTATAAGAAAGTGAAAACACCCTCAAAATAGAAACTAAGAGGGTGTACAAAGAAAATTAAGCGTTATAATTAACTGCTGCAAAATCCCAGTTAACTAAAGCCCAGAAAGCTTCTAAATAAGCAGGACGAGCATTACGGTAATCGATGTAATATGCATGCTCCCAAACGTCACAAGTTAATAACGGTGTTTGACCTGTAGTTAAAGGACAACCGGCATTGCTAGTGCTTACTAATGCTAAGCTACCATCTGCATTTTTTACTAACCAAGCCCAACCAGAACCAAATGTAGTGACTGCAGTTTTTGTGAATTCCTCTTTAAACTTTTCAAAAGAACCAAAAGTAGTGTTGATTTTTTCAGCTAATTCACCAGTAGGTGCGCCACCACCGTTTGGAATTAAACTATTCCAGTAGAAAGTGTGGTTCCAAACTTGAGCTGCATTGTTAAAAATGGGTCCAGAAGACTTTAAAATAATTTCTTCTAAAGACAAACCGTCATATTCAGTACCTGGAACTAAATTGTTTAAGTTAGTAACGTATGTTTGGTGATGTTTACCATGATGAAACTCTAAAGTTTCTTCTGAAATGTAGGGTATTAATCTGTTGCTACCATAAGGTAAAGCGGGTAATTCAAAAGCCATGTGCATGTCCTAATAAAAGTTTAAGGTAATACTCATAAAGAGTGGTTATAATTAAAATCAATAAATTGATTTATCTCTAACTTTAGCATTACTAGGCAATTTAATAAAGAAGGAGTTTTGACTAAAACAAAATATTTATTTTTTAAAGTTTAAACCACATATTGATTAAGCATTAAAGATTAATAGTTACTCCTTATTTTTATAGCTTAGCAACCATTATTTTATAAAAATCCAATTAAATATATGATCACAAAAACAAACTCTCCTTTAGCAATTGATGTTATCAAGGGCAACCAATATTCTTGGTGTACCTGTGGTTTTAGTCAAAATATGCCTATTTGCGACAATAGACACCGTGAATTCTCAACAAAAAAATCTTTTAAATTTATTGCCGAAGAAACCACCAGACTATATTTATGCGGCTGCTCTGAAACTCAAACTCCACCCTTTTGTGATAACAGTAACAACTGCACTAAGAACTAATGGCAATTGAAATAGAACACAAATTTTTACTGCTGAATGATGATTGGCGAGAGCTTGTTGTTAAATCGGTAATTTTCAGACAAGGTTATTTAAATTCATTACCGACAAGTTCAATAAGAATAAGAGTAAGCGATAAAACAGCTTGGCTCAACATAAAATCGGCTACTATCGGGAATCAACGTAATGAATATGAATATAAAATCCCTTTAATAGACGCCAATGAAATAATTGAATTGTTATGTAGTAAGCCCGTGATTGAAAAAACACGTCACTATGTTACTATCGATGAACATACATGGGAAATTGACGAATTTCATGGTGATAATCAAGGCTTAATCGTTGCTGAAATTGAAATAGAAACAGTAACAACAAAATTCACCCCCCCCTCTTGGATAGGAGATGAAGTTACTCAGGATCTGAGATACTACAACAACAACCTAGCACACACTCCTTACTCTAAATGGAAATAATGCACCAAGCCTATTGAAATACATACAGTTATAATATATATTATAATGTATGAAAAAAACAACCTTTGTTGCACTAATGATACTATCTGCACAGTGTCTTGCAGGGAACTTAAATGACTCCCTACAAGATATTGAATCAGAGTGGGCAATTATTCATTACAGCACCCCACAGAAAAGCCAGGAAATTGCATATAACAATCTCTTTGCTAAAGTAATTAATTTAGCTAAAGACTACCCAAATACTGCAGAACCTTTAATCTGGCAAGCTATAATTAAAGCGTGTAATGCAAATAACGTGAGTCCAGTTATTGCGATCGAAAACATTCACGAAGCCCACGACTTACTCGAAACAGCAATCAAAATTAATCCAACCGCTTTAAGTGGCTCTGCTTATGTAACACTAGGGGCTCTTTACCATTTAACACCTCAATGGCCCATTGGATTTGGCGATGAGAAAACAGCTAAGTTATTATTTGAATCTGCCTTAAGAATCAATCCAAACGGCATTGAGAGCAATCATTATTATGCTGATTTCTTATTAACACAAGATGCATTTAGCGAAGCAGAAAAATATTTTAAGATCGCCTTATCCGCACCATCAAGAGTTGAGCAGAAATTTGCTGACGATCAACTTAAGACACTTGCATTCGAAGGATTACAACAAACCTTACATAAGAAAAAAGAAGCATCTAGTGGAATGTTTAGCTCTTTTGTCAAGAAAGATATTGTAAATTAAATTAAGTTAGTATTTTATACAGACCTCCTTTCTGATAAAATATTAAAATTATAAAGAAAACTCCTTAACCTTTTCCCGGATAAATTATGGCTTTTGTAGTCACTGAAAATTGTATTAAATGTAAATTTACTGACTGTGTTGATGTATGTCCAGTGGACTGCTTTCATGAAGGTCCAAATTTTTTAGTTATTGATCCAGATGAATGTATTGATTGTACATTATGTGAACCTGAATGTCCTGCTAATGCAATTTTTGCAGAGGACGAATTACCCGAAGGACAAGAACAATTTGCCGAATTAAATGCAGAATTAGCAAAGAATTGGCCTAGTATTACGGAAGTAAAATCGCCTTTAGAAGGTGCAGACGAATGGAATGGAAAAGAAGGAAAGATAGAATTTCTTGAACATTAAAAAATTGGTAATACATTTAAAACCTGTATCACTAAGTTTTGAGCATAAAAAAACCGGTATTAACCGGTTTTTTTATGCTCAAAACTTATTCAACTCGATCAACTAATTCAACATAAGCCATTGGAGCATCGTCACCAGGCCTGAAACCACACTTCATAATACGAAGATATCCACCTGCTCTATTTTTGTACCTAGGACCTAACTCATTAAAAAGTTTGGTTACAATTTCACGATCTCTTAATCTTGCAAAAGCAATACGACGCTTTGAGACGTTATCTTCTTTTGATAGTGTGATAAGAGGCTCTGCAAAACTTCTTAACTCCTTAGCTTTTGGTAAAGTTGTTTTAATTAACTCATGCTTAAAAAGCGAATTAGCCATATTACTAAATAGTGCTTTACGATGGCTACTAGTAATGTTTAATTTTCTACCTGACTTACGATGTCTCATAAATAAAAAGACCTAATGTTAATGTGTTGTAATAGCGTGGGAATGATCAGCAAGATTATCTGGCGGCCAATTTTCAAGGCGCATTCCAAGTGATAAACCTTTTAATGCTAATATATCTTTTATTTCTGTAAGAGATTTCTTTCCTAAATTAGGTGTTTTTAATAACTCAACTTCAGAACGTTGAATTAAATCACCTATATAGAAAATATTCTCTGCTTTCAAACAATTAGCCGAACGAACAGTTAATTCTAAATCATCGACTGGACGTAACAAGACTGGATCAAATACCTCAATAATTTCAGCATCATCATCATCAATTTGATCATTTACTTTCTCAAAATCAACAAATACAGATAATTGATCATGTAAAATCGTTGCTGCTAATTTAATTGTAGATTCAGGATCAACTGTACCATTAGTTTCAAGCTCAATAACCAGCCTATCTAAATTAGTTCTTTGCTCAACTCGCGTACTTTCAACCTGATATGCAACTTTCACAATAGGACTATAAGCTGCGTCAAGCTGCAATGCGCCTACAACAAGTGTATTTTCATTATTTAACTTACGTACACTAACAGGCTCATAACCTCGCCCACGCCTTACCCTGACTTTCATATTTAATCTGCCAGCTTGAGTTAAGTTGGCAATAATAAGCTCAGGATTAACTATATCAACATCATGAGGCAACAATATATCTGCAGCTGTTACACACCCAGCTCCATTTTTAGACAGTGTTAATTCAACTTCATCTTTAGAATGTAAAATAACAGCCAATTTTTTTAAATTTAATAAAATATCAATGACATCTTCTTGTACACCATCGATAGTTGTATACTCGTGAAGAACACCTTCAATTTCAACATCAGTTACAGCACAACCAGGTATTGTTGAAAGAAGCACTCTACGTAGAGCATTACCAAGCGAGTGACCAAAGCCACGCTCTAATGGCTCAATTACAATCCTGGAATGATTAGGAGATTTCGTTTCTACTTCAACTAATCTTGGCTTTAACAAGCCAGAAATAGGATTCTGCATTTATATCCCTCAGTACAGCAATTATTTAGAGTAAAGTTCCACAACGAGCTGTTCGTTGATGTCACTTCCTAAATCAACACGATCAGGTAATGAACTAAAAACACCAGACATTTCTTTTGAATTTACTTCTACCCAATTTGGAAAACCATATTGCTCAGTAACACTTAAAGCATCAACAATGCGCTGTTGTTTTTTTGATTTATCTCTAATTGAAAGACGATCACCAGGAGAAACCTGATAAGAAGGCACATTAATTAAAACATCATTTATCAAAACAGACTTATGAGATACTAATTGACGCGCCTCGGCTCGTGTACTAGAAAACCCCATTCGATAGACCACATTATCCAATCTAGACTCTAATAGATTTAATAAGTTTTCACCAGTTGCACCTTTTTTCAAATCTGCTGTTTTATAGTAATTTCTAAATTGTTTTTCCAAAATACCATAAATGCGACGAAGCCTTTGTTTTGCTCTCAACTGTAGAGCATAATCTGAATTGCGGGTTCGTTTTGCCCCATGTTGACCAGGTCTTTGATCTAATTTACATTTATTTTCTAAAGATTTTCCTCGACTTTTTAAAAATAAATCAGTTCCTTCTCTTCTACTTAACTTACAAGTAGGTCCAAGATATCTTGCCATATTACTACTCCAAATTCTAAACGCGGCGTTTCTTAGGTGGACGGCATCCATTGTGAGGAATTGGCGTCACATCTACGATATTATTAATTTTAAACCCTAAGTTATTTAATGAGCGAACAGCAGACTCGCGACCAGGACCTGGGCCTTTAATCATAACATCAAGATTTTTCATACCAAACTCTTGTGCAACAATCCCAGCCTTTTCTGCAGCTACTTGAGCGGCAAAGGGAGTACTTTTTCTAGATCCACGAAAACCAGATCCACCTGATGTTGCCCATGAGAGGGCGTTGCCTTTTCTATCAGTGATTGTAATTATTGTGTTATTAAATGATGCGTGAACATGGACGATTCCGTCAGCAACTTCTTTTTTTATACGTTTTCTAGCGCGATTTGGACTAGCCATTACTTAAACCTCAAAAGGGAGTATTCTATTTTCTAATTGGTTTGCGTGGACCTTTACGAGTACGAGCATTTGTTCTCGTTCTCTGACCTCTTAATGGCAAACCACGACGATGCCTGATGCCACGATAGCAGCCAAGATCCATCAATCTTTTGATATTCATAGAAACTTCACGACGCAGATCGCCTTCAACGGTCATTTTTGAAACCACATTACGGATAGCTTCTAATTGTTCTTCTGTCAATTCTTTAATTTTTATTGACGTTTGAATCCCAACTTTTTCACAAATTTCACTTGCAGTTTGACGCCCTACACCGTAAATTGCAGTTAAAGCAATTACTGAATGTTTATGATCTGGTATGTTTATCCCGGCAATACGTGCCATCTAGATACTCCCTTTGTAGCAATCTAAAGTTAAGCGTAGAAGTGTAACACATCACTACTTCTGTCGCAACAAATTTTTATTAACCCTGTCTTTGTTTATGTCGACCATCGACACAAATAACTCTAACAACGCCGTTTCTTTTTACAATTTTGCAATTTCTACAAATCGCCTTAACTGATGCTCTAACTTTCATATATTTACTCCCGAGAATTCTTAATATTTATTTCTTTAAGTTGGATTTTTTCATCAATCCCTCATATTGTTGAGACATTACATGAGTTTGGATTTGCGAGATAAAATCCATTACAACAACAACGATGATTAGCAAGGATGTACCACCAAAATAAAACGGAACATTCCAATATACAATTAAAAACTCAGGCAATAAACAAACTAAAGTTATATAAAACGCTCCAATCAAAGTTAATCTAGTCATAACCTTATCTATATAATTGGATGTCTGTATTCCTGGTCTTATACCAGGTAAAAAAGCACCTGATTTTTTTAAATTTTCTGCGGTTTCTTTTGAATTAAATACTAGAGCAGTGTAAAAAAAACAAAAGAAAATAATAGCTGTAGCATAAATAAGTACATACACCGGCTGCCCAGGTGAAAGCATTGTAGCAATATCCTGTAACCAAGAAAAACCATCAGTATTACCAAACCATCCAGCTATTGTAGCAGGAAATAAAATGATACTTGATGCGAAAATAGGTGGAATAACACCTGCCATATTAATTTTTAACGGTAAAAAGCTTGTTTGACCGCCATATAACTTTCTTCCTTCTTGGCGTTTTGGATAATTAATAGTGATTCTTCTCTGACCTCTTTCAACAAATACCACCAAAGCGGTAACAGAAATAGAAAGAAGGAAAAGCATTATTATAAATGCACCATTCATTTCACCAGTTCTAGCCAGCTCCAAAGTACCACCAATTGCTTTAGGTAAGCCAGATACAATTCCAGAAAATATAATCATAGATATTCCATTACCAATACCTCTTTCTGTTACTTGCTCGCCCAACCACATCAAAAATACAGTACCAGTTACTAATGTAATGGTCGTTATTGCAATAAAACCAAAGCCAGGATTTAAAACAACAGATAAACCTCCTGCAGTCTGATTTTGCAAAGCAATTGAAATACCAATAGCTTGAAAAGTAGCAAGTACTACCGTACCATACCGAGTAAACTGTGAAATTTTTCTTCTTCCCGTTTCACCTTCTTTTTTCAACTGTTCCATTGAAGGTAAAACCACAGTCATCAATTGCATTATGATAGAAGCGGATATATAAGGCATAATACCTAATGCAAACAAACTTAAACGCATCAATGCACCACCAGAAAACATGTTGAACATATCCAGTATTGAACCACTTTGCTGTTCAAACATTGCCGCAAGAGCCTTTGGATCTATACCAGGAACAGGTATATGTGATCCAATTCTGTAAACAACTAATGCACCAACAACAAAAATTAATCTTGACTTTAATTCAGACAAACCACTGTTATTATTCGCTAATTTTGAAGTAGCCACTTAAGCCTCAACTTTTCCGCCAGCAGCCTCAATCGATATTTTAGCACCTGAAGTTACTTTAATACCTTTGACAACAACCGCTCTGTTGATCAAACCAGATTGAATTATTTTTACAGCTTTAGTAAATATTGGCACTATGTTAGCGTCTATTAAAGTTTTGATATCAATCTCACTAACAGATAGATTATTGATTTCACTTAATCTAACTTCAGCAGTAAATTTTGCTTTTAATGATTTAAAGCCGACTTTAGGTAGTCTACGTTGCAATGGCATTTGACCACCTTCGAAACCGACTTTGTGAAAGCCACCACTTCGTGCCTTTTGACCTTTATGTCCTCTTCCACAAGTTTTTCCTAAGGTACATCCTATTCCACGACCAACTCTTGTACGTTTTTTTCTAGCACCTTCAGCTGATTGAATTGTATTTAAGTACATTTAGATTTCCTCAACTTTTAGCATGTAAGAAACTTTATTTATCATTCCTCTGTTTTCAGGTGTATTTAGAATCACCACAGATTGATTGATTTTTCTTAAACCTAAGCCTTTTAAACATGCTTGATGATTTGGTAAACGACCAAACTTACTTTTAATCATTGTGACGTTTAATCTTAAAATTGTCATTTTTAATTACCCAAAATTTGATCAACAGATAAACCACGTTTAGCAGCAATCTGATTTGCATTGTGCATACCAGTTAATCCATTAATTGTTGCTCTAACAACATTAATTGGATTACTTGTACCAATACACTTTGCAAGAACATTATGAACACCAACTACCTCAAATACCGCTCTCATTGCACCACCAGCAATAATACCAGTACCTTCAGAAGCAGGTTGCATATAAACTTTTGCAGCACCTGTTGTGTTCATAATTGGATATTGTAAAGTATCGCCTTTTAAAGAAACTTTACGCATATTTTTTCTAGCTTGCTCTAATGACTTCTGAATTGCGATGGGTACTTCACGTGCCTTACTTACTCCATACCCTACTCTACCTTCACCATCCCCCACGACTGTTAATGCAGTAAAGCCAAAAACCCTACCTCCCTTAACAACCTTGGCAACACGACGAACATTTACTAACTTTTCTTGTAAACCATCTGTACTAACTTGTGCATTTGCAGTAGACACGATATTCTCCTAAAATTTTAAACCAGCTTCACGTGCAGCATCTGCTAATGCTTTAACACGACCGTGATATTTAAAACCAGACCGATCAAACGCTACTTCAGTTACTCCTGCAGCAATTGCTTTTTCAGCAATCGACTTACCTACTAAAGCTGCCGCCTCTACATTGCCAGTATACTTAAGTGTAGACTTGATAGATTCTTGATTTGTAGAAGCACTAACTATCGTTGTTGCACCATCACCACTAATTACTTGTGCGTAAATATGCAATGGAGTTTTATGTATTGATAATCTTGTTGCACTTAAACTTCTTATCTTTGAACGTAACTTTAACGCTCTTTTCATACGAGATTGTTTCTTATCCATTACGTTACCTTACTTTTTCTTAGCTTCTTTTCTTACAACATGCTCGTCAGCATATCTGACGCCCTTTCCTTTGTAAGGCTCTGGTGGTCGATAAGCTCTAATCTTAGCGGATACCTCACCAACTAATTGCTTGTCTGTACCTTTAACTATTATTTCCGTTTGTGTAGGTGTTTCTACAGTAATTCCTGTAGGAACTACAAAATCAACTGGATGTGAAAAACCTAAAGATAAATTTAGAATATTATCTTTTGCTGCTGCACGATAACCTACACCAATTAAAGTTAATTTCCTTTCAAACCCATCAGATACACCAAGTACCATGTTATTCAATAATGCTCTCGCAGTACCAGCTTGTGCTGTTGCTTTTTTGTCCTCTGAATTCCATTCAATATTTGCAACATTTTCATTCACACTAATACTTACAGCAGGATTTAGTATATGAGTCAACTGACCTTTACTACCTTTTACTGTTAAATCATTACCCACTAATTTTATTTCAACGCCTTTTGGAACATTGATAGGAGCTTTAGCTATTCTAGACATTTGACACCTATATTAACAAACAGTACAAATAACTTCACCGCCATGCCCAATTGCACGTGCAGCTCTATCAGTCATAACGCCATTAGATGTTGAAACAATAGCAATCCCTAATCCACCAAGTACTTTTGGTAACTCATCTTTAGATTTATAAATACGTAAACCAGGTCTACTAACTCTTTTTATTGACTCTATTACAGGTACACCTTTGTAATATTTTAATTCCACTGTCATTACTGTATGGTTACCAGTTGTTTCAGTTGTAAAATCTGTAATATACCCCTCATCTTTTAAAACTTTTGCAATTGAAACTTTCAATTTTGATGAAGGTTGTGTGATATTTTTTTTTCCAGCAGATTGCCCGTTTCTAATACGAGTTAGCATATCTGCTACTGGGTCTGTCATACTCATTTCTATTTCTCCAAACTTGATCTAACAGATCTTACCAACTTGCTTTTACAACGCCTGGTACATCACCACGCATAGTTGCTTCTCTCAATTTATTACGACTGAGACCAAATTTACGATAATATCCATGTGGACGTCCAGTTAAATTACATCTGTTTCTAACCCTCGTTACACCAGAATCCCTTGGTAATTTTTGGAGCTGAAGCTGTGCTTTATCCTTATCTTCATAACTTGAAGCCGGGCTTCTTATTATCTCTTTTAAAGCTCTTCGCTTAACCTCAAATTTAGAAACTAATTTTTTACGCTTATCTTCACGTGCTATCATTGATTTTTTTGCCATGACAAATCCCTCTTAACTTTTAAATGGAAAATTAAACAACTTCAATAATGCCAAACCTTCTTCATTAGTTTTAGCAGTTGTTGTTATAGTAATATCCATTCCTCGTAGAGTGTCAATTTTATCATAATCAATTTCTGGAAATATGATTTGTTCTTTCACACCCATCGAGTAATTACCTCTTCCATCAAAACTTTTGGAACTTAAACCACGAAAATCACGTATTCTTGGTATTGATATGCTTATTAGACGATCTAAAAACTCAAACATACGATCGCTTCTTAATGTAACTTTACATCCTATTGGCATATCATCACGAATTTTAAAGCCCGCAATTGATTTTCTAGCTAAGGTAACAACAGGTTTTTGTCCTGAAATTTTTTCTAAATCAGATAATGCCGATTGCAATATTTTCTTATCAGCAACTGCACCACCAACGCCCATATTTAATGTTATTTTAGTTATTCTAGGTGCCTGCATTACCGATTTGTAACCAAATTGTTCAATTAATGCCGGTAACACACTTTCTTTATATACTGCTTCTAATCTTGCCATGTCTATATCTCCAAACTAAACATCAATAACTTCATTAGTTGATTTGAAGAACCTGACTTTTTTTCCATCTTCAAGAATCTTATAACCAACCTTATCTGCTTTTTTAGTTTGAGGATTATACAAACCAACATTAGAAATATTTATTGGCATTTCCTTAACAATTATTCCACCAGAAATTCCAGCATTTGGATTTGCTTTCTGATTTTTCTTAACTTGATTGATTCCCTCAATTAAAACTTTGTTATCTTTTAAAATCTTAGTAACTCTACCGTTCTTACCTTTATCTTTTCCTGTACGAACTATTACTTCGTCACCTTTTTTAATCTTAGCCATTTAGTTCCTACCTTATAATACTTCTGGAGCAAGTGAGATTATTTTCATAAATTTTTCACCTCTTAACTCACGAGTAACAGGACCAAATATACGTGTTCCTAATGGTTGTAGATTATTATTTAAGATGACTGCAGAATTACCGTCGAAGCGAATAACTGAACCGTCTTGTCTACGAACACCTTTTCTTGTTCTAACAACAAGTGCATTGTAAACTTCACCTTTCTTTACCCTACCTCTTGGTATTGCGTCTTTTATACTGACCTTAATGATATCTCCAATCCCCGCATATCGGCGATGTGATCCACCAAGAACTTTGATACACATGACCCTTTTTGCACCGCTATTATCGGCGACGTCAAGGTTAGTTTGCATCTGAATCATGATTTTTTCCTAATATTATATATAGATAACTATTATTTTTTTGCAGCGTCTAAAACTTCAACTAATTTAAATGTTTTATTTTTTGACAACGGGCGGCATGAAGTAATCGACACAACATCACCTTCATTGCAACTATTTTGCTCATCATGAGCCATCATTTTAGTAGAACGTTTTATATATTTTCCATAAACAGGATGTTTAATAACTCTTTCAACTAAAACAGTTATAGTCTTATCCATTTTATTACTGACTACTTTACCTGTAATCGTTCTTAATTTGGTTTCATTATCAGTCATATTAAGCTCTCACATTTACATTCAAGAGAGTGTGTATTCTCGCGACATCTCTTCTAACTTTTTTAATTTGATCAGGCTTAGATAGTTGACCTATGCCTTTTTGCATTTTTAGGTTAAAACTTTCGCGTGATAAATCTACCAATAAATTCTCTAATTCTTCTTTACTTTTTGTTCGTAATTCACTTGCTTTCATTACATTATAGTCCGTGCAGTAAACAATGTTTTTAATGGTAATTTAGCAGCCGCTAACGCAAATGCTTCTCTAGCCAATTCCTCAGAAACACCTTGTATTTCATACAGCATTGTTCCTGGCCTAACTTGAGCAACCCAGTATTCTACGCTACCTTTACCTTTTCCCATACGAACTTCTAATGGTTTTTTTGTAATCGGTTTATCTGGAAAAATTCTAATCCACAACTTTCCACCACGTTTTACATGACGAGTAATAGTTCTTCTAGCTGCTTCAATTTGACGCGCAGTTATTCTGCCACGTCCAACTGATTTTAATCCATATTCACCAAAACTAACTGATGAACCTCTTACAGCAGTACCGTTATTTCTGCCTTTATGTTGCTTACGGAATTTTGTTCTTTTAGGCTGAAGCATAATTTAGTTCCTTCAACTATTTCTTAGAGTCTGAGTTAATTGATGCCAAGTGTGCGTCCATGTCAAAAACCTCGCCTTTAAATATCCATACCTTAATACCTATAATACCGTATGTGGTATGTGCTTCAGCCGTTGCGTAATCAATATCAGCACGAAGTGTATGTAACGGTACTCGTCCTTCTCTGTACCATTCACTTCTTGCAATTTCCGCTCCGTTTAAGCGACCACCCACATTAATTTTAATTCCTTCAGCACCAAGCCTCATAGTATTAGTAACAGCACGTTTCATTGCTCTTCTATACATTATGCGTTTTTCTAATTGTTGCGCGACACCTTCAGCAACTAATTGGGCATCTAACTCTGGTTTTCTTATTTCTTCAACATTTAATTGAACAGGGACACCAATCATTTTAGAAATTTCTAAACGTAATACGTCGATATCCTCGCCTTTTTTACCAATTACTATGCCTGGTCTTGCTGAGTGAATTGTTATATGAGCATTATTAGCAGGTCTATTAATTTGAATTTTGCTTACTGATGCATGAGCAAGCTTTTTCTTAAGAAATTCTCTAACCTTAATATCTTGAAATAGAAATTTAGAATAATCCTGACTACTTGCAAACCATCGTGAATTCCAATCCTTGACTATTCCAAGGCGAATGCCTGTAGGATGTACTTTTTGTCCCATTTTATGCCTCTACTCTTATTCTGCTACTTTAACTGTAATATGACAGGTTCTTTTCAGGATATGATTTGCATTTCCTTTAGCTCTGGCTCTAAATCTCTTCAATGTAGCACCTTCATTTACATATACAGTTGTAACTTTCAATTCATCTATATCTGCACTTTCATTGTGCTCTGCATTTGCAATAGCAGACTCTAATATTTTTGTAAATATACCAGCAGCTTTCTTTGAACTAAACTTTAAAGTATTAAGAGCATTCTCAACTGATAAACCACGAATTTGATCACCGACTAATCTTGCTTTTTGTGCTGATAATGGAGCATTATTTAATATTGCTTTAGTTTCCATGACTCACCTACCTTGACTTTTTATCAGCCACATGGCCTTTATATGTTCGAGTTGGAGCAAATTCACCTAATTTATGACCAACCATATTCTCAGATATCAACACTGGAATATGTAATTTTCCATTATGAATTGCTATTGTTAGCCCTAACATATCTGGTATTATCATGGATCGTCTTGACCAAGTTTTAATTGGTTTCCTATTATTCGTATTAACGGCATCTTCAACTTTCTTTAAAAGATGATGATCTATAAAAGGACCTTTTTTAATTGAACGCGGCACTTTAAAACCTCTCTATTTCTGCTTACGACGTCTAACAATCATATTGTCAGTACGCTTATTTTTTCTGGTTTTGTATCCCTTTGTAGGCATACCCCATGGTGAAACTGGGTGTCTACCACCTGATGTACGTCCTTCACCACCACCGTGAGGATGGTCAACAGGATTCATAACAACACCGCGAACGGTTGGTCTTACACCTTTCCATCTTGAAGCACCGGCCTTTCCAAGAGAAGCCAGATTATGCTCAGAGTTTGATACTTCTCCAATTACAGCCTTACAATCAGCCATTACTTTTCGCATTTCTCCAGATCGAAGTCTAATAGTTGCATGTGCTCCATCTCTCGCAACTAACTGAACTGATGTTCCAGCACTTCTTGCAATTTGAGCACCTTTTCCTGGTTTTAACTCTACACAGTGTACAGTTGTACCCATTGGAATATTTCTTAAAGGCATACAGTTCCCAGCCTTTACAGGAACAGTTTCTGACGATAGCAATTCTTGACCGACACTTATACCTTTTGGAGCAATAATGTATCTTCTTTCACCGTCTTTAAATAAAATCAAAGCAATATTTGCAGTTCTATTTGGATCGTATTCAATACGCTCTACTATTGCAGGTATATCAACTTTGTTTCTTTTAAAATCAACAATTCGATAATGTTGTTTATGCCCACCACCGATATGACGTGTTGTTATACGCCCCTGATTATTACGACCGCCACTTTTACTTTTTTTAGCAAGTAAAGGCGCAAAGGGCTTTCCTTTATGCAATTCATCGTTTTTTATACGAACTACAAACCGTGATCCCGGTGACGTCGGTTTTGACTTTACAATCGCCATGCTTTCTACCGTTTCCTAAATGATCTATTACTGTAATTATTTACGCAGCAGAGAATTCAATATCATGACCAGGCTTAAGCTTTACATAGGCTTTTTTCCAATCAGATCTTTTTCCCATAGTTTTCCCAGCTCTTTTAATTTTGCCTTTTACATTAAGAACATGAACTGAGTCTACTTCTACTTTAAACATTAATTCAACTGCACTTTTTACTTGTTTTTTTGTTGCAGCTTTTTTTACTTTAAATACAAATTGATTATTCTTTTCAGCAACATTTGTGCTTTTTTCAGAAATAATTGGTGCCTCTAAAATACCAGCTAACAAATATGAGTTTAAACTCATGATAATCTCTCCTGTAACAGACTTAATGCTCCTGGAGTAGCAATAACTTTATCCGCTGACACTAATAATACAGGATTTAAATTAATTGCTTCTATTACCTCTACATAAGGCAAATTTCTTGAGGCTAGAGCTAAATTTACATTTATCGCATCAACTACAATTAATATTCTCTTCGCTTCAACATCTTGCAATTTTTTATACAAATCTTTAGTTTTCGATGAAGCTAATAAGATATCACTACTTACTACTAATCTACCTTGTCGTAATAATTCCGACAATATTGACTTAATTCCAACTCGAAACATTTTTTTATTTAATTTTTGATCATATGATCTTGGTCGTGCGGCAAACGCCACACCACCTGTACGCCATACAGGACTTCTTGTTGTTCCTGATCGAGCTCTACCAGTTCCTTTTTGTCTCCAAGGCTTTGAACCACCACCACTCACATCTGATCTGGTTTTTTGACTCTTGGTTCCAGCTCGTGAACCAGCCATATAACGAACAACCAACTGATGTATCAATGTTTCATTATACGACTGACCAAAAATTGACTCATTAACTTCTATCGATAACGATAGTTCTTTTTCATTTAAAGCAGGTACTTGCAATCCCATGGCCTAACCTTTATTCCGCATTTTCATTGCGGGCGTTATTACGACATCGCCCCCTTTAGCACCAGGCACTGCACCTTTAACTAAAATTAAGTTTCTTTCAGAATCAACTGCATGTATTGTTAAATTTTGAATAGTCGTTTTAACATTACCTAGATGCCCTTCCATTTTCTTTCCTTTAAATACACGACCAGGAGTCTGACACATGCCTATAGATCCAAGTACTCTATGAGACCTAGAGTTACCGTGCGTTGCATCTTGCATACTAAAGTGATGTCTTTTAATACCACCAGCAAAACCTTTACCAATACTTTTTCCTTGTACATCAATTACCTGTCCAGCTGAAAATATATTTACTGATAACAAAGTGCCAGTTGAATAATCTAAACCTTCACCATCTTCTAATCTAAATTCCCACAATCCTCTTCCAGCAGTTGTATTAGCTGATGCATAATGACCAGCTAATGCTTTATTTACCTTCGATGATTTTTTTTCTCCCGCAGAAACTTGAATAGAACGGTAACCATCTACTTCTAAACTTTTAACTTGAGTTACTCGATTTGAGTCTATTTGTAGAACAGTTACAGGTACGGAAGTACCATCTTCACAAAATACTCTGGTCATACCACATTTACGACCTATAAGACCTATTGACATCTGCCAATTCCTCTACTTTTAATTCAATTTTATTTGGACATCAACACCAGCTGCAAGATCCAACTTCATTAATGCATCGACTGTTTTTTCTGTTGGTTCAACTATATCCAGCAATCTTTTATACGTTCTTAACTCATATTGATCTCTCGCATCCTTATCTACGTGAGGAGAAATCAAAATGGTAAAGCGCTCTTTTTTAGTAGGCAAGGGAATAGGACCTTTTACTTGCGCCCCCGTTCTCCTTGCTGTTTCTACTATCTCACCAGCCGACTGATCAATCAATTTATGATCAAATGATTTTAATCGGATTCTGATAGTTTGATTTGACATGTTTATTACTCTATTATTGATGCAACGACACCCGCACCGACTGTACGACCACCTTCACGAATCGCAAAGCGCAAGCCATCTTCCATCGCAATGGGTGATATTAATTTTACTTTTACTGATATATTGTCACCAGGCATTACCATCTCTACGCCTTC
>CAIQNQ010000267.1 GCA_903873165.1 uncultured Methylococcaceae bacterium
ATTTACTACTTCACTTTCCAATACAGAAACTTGAAAAAATCTTACCTAAAAGATCATCCGAACTAACAGTACCCGTAATTTCACCTAAACTCTTTTGTGCTTGACGTAAATCTTCAGCTACTAACTCACCAGCATTATTTATATTTAGCTGATTTAATGCAGATTTAACAAAATCATGTCCAATTCTGATAGCTTCAATATGCCGTCTTCTTGCAAGAAAGACATCATCAGCACTTGAATCATAGCCAACAGTATCTTTTAAATGTTTTTTAAGTAATTCTAAACCCAGACCTTTTTTTATAGAAACATAACAACTACAGCCGTTTTGATCATTTTTAATATCAGGATCTAAATCAACTAAATCGATTTTGTTATATACTTTTATCATAGGTATATCAGATGGTAATTTATCTACTATATCGATAGAATCAGGTTCCCTAACATCAATCAACAATATAATTACATCGGCTTTACTAATTTCTAAATGAGCCCTTCTTATACCCTCTTTTTCAATAGAATTTTCACTATCCCTTAAACCAGCAGTATCTATTATATGTAGAGGCATTCCGTCTAACTGGATCCTTTCTCTTAATATATCTCTTGTTGTTCCGGGGATATCACTGACTATTGCAACATCATGACCTGATAACGCATTCAATAAGCTCGATTTACCAGCATTAGGTTTACCTACTAATACCAATGTCATTCCATCTCTTAATAACCGTCCTTGTTGAGCAGTTTTTTGAATATCTTGAATTTTTTCTAATAATTTTATAATCCGTTTTTGGACAACACCATCAGTTAAAAAATCAATTTCTTCATCAACAAAATCTATTGCTGCTTCTACGTATATCCTTAACTCAGTTAATTCATCTACTAGCTGATTAATTTTTTCAGAAAAAATGCCTTGCATTGATTTTTGTGCAGAACGCACTGATTTTTCAGTCGTACTTTCTATTAAATCAGCGACTGCTTCTGCTTGTGCTAAATCGATTTTGCCATTTAAAAAAGCTCTTTCAGTAAATTCACCAGGTTTTGCAATTCGTGCACCTAATGAAATGATTCGACGCAATAGCATATCTAAGACTACAGAACCACCATGGCCTTGTAATTCAAGTGTATCTTCACCAGTATAGGAAGCGGGTTCTGGAAAATATAAACAAATCCCAGAATCAATAACGCCATTATCTTCACCCATAAATTCAGTAAAAATAGCGTGTCTAGGTTTAATTTCTTTTTGGATTATTTTTTTGGAGATTTCAGTTACGTTTGGCCCTGAAATTCTAATAATACCAACACCACCATTCCCTGGTGGTGTTGCAATTGCTGCTATGGTATCTTGACTTAAAAGCAAACTAACCTGCTTTTTCTATTTGCTTAGTAATATAGGTTTGTTGAATTATAGATAATGTATTGTTGATAACCCAATACAAAACTAATCCGGCAGGAAAAAATAAGAAGAAGATGGTAAATACTATCGGAAACATCTTCATCACTTTGGCTTGAACTGGATCAATAGGTGGTGGATTTAAACCTTGCTGAATTTTCATGGTAATTCCCATGATAATTGGCAAGATATAAAACGGATCCTGAATTGATAAATCTTGTATCCATAGCATAAATGGAGCTTGACGAAACTCAACAGTTTCACTTAATACCCAATATAAAGCCATAAATACAGGAATCTGAATTAGGATTGGCAAACAACCACCTAATGGATTTACTTTCTCCTTTTTATATAATCCCATCATTTCAGTATTAAAACGCTGTCTATCATCAGCGAAGCGCTCTTGTAATTCTTTCAAGCGAGGTTGAATTTTTCGCATTTTTGCCATTGACTTAAAACTAGCTTGTGACAAAGGGAAAAATAAAAGCTTAATACAAAATGTGACGCCAATAATTGATAAACCCCAATTATCAACAAGTCCATGAATTTTATTTAGCAACCAATAAATTGGCTTACCAATAAAAGTAAGTACACTATAGTCAACAGTGAGTTCAAGTCCTGTTGCAACCTTTTCCATCATCGGTTGAATTTTCGGACCCGCAAATAATTGTGATGAAAATTTAGCAACTGAATCAGTTTCAACAGATACCATCGGTGAATAAGTACCAATTACAAAACGCTTATCATTTAAATCTTTAGTATAAAAATGATTTTCTTGATCAGCAGGTGGAACCCATGCAGATGCAAAATAATGCTGTATAAATGCAGCCCATCCACCTTTAGAAACTTCATTCAACGTTTCTTCATCCATGTCATCAAAACTTATTTTTTGATATTTATTTTTTTCCGTATAAATAACACCCCCATCATAAGCTCTCATACCCCCAGTCAGCATATTGCCTTTACTACTGGTATCTTGAACTTTTAATAGTTGACTATACTGTCTCCCTGTCCAAACTTTACCAGAACCGTTATTGACAATTTGATCTAGTTTTATTTCATAACTACCACGAGTAAACGTGTAAATTTTAGTAAAGACTAAACCTTGACTATCCGTCCAAGTTAAGGGAACTTCAAAACTCTCTTGTTCAGGTTGTAATGAATAGTTATCTCGCTCACTTGCATACACAGTATAGTGATTAGGTGCTTGAGGAAGCCCAGTATCTGCAATTAAACCACTTTGAGCAACAAACATCTTATCGATGCTATTGTTAAATAGTCGAGTTGGAGTTATATTTATTTCAGCATGATTCATTCCAACTAGTTCACGCAGACTATTAACTACATTATTTGCTTTTTCAACTGGATAGCTTAACAAATCCAAATTTGTTACCGTTCCACCTTGTAAATCAATCTCTAAAGCAATAACATCTGTTTTAATTTTTATTGTTTTAGTAGTAGTTGCTATTGTTGCAGGAGTTCTAGTTGTAGCTTGTAATTCAGAATCAGCTTGTGCAGTTGATTGTGACGCTATAGGTAAATCTTCTTTACTTTTCGCAATTTCCGAAGTTGAAACTGCAGCAATTTCTGGTTTAGGATTATAGTCCTGCTCCCAAGCCTGCCACAGCATAAATATCAGCATTGCAAAAGTAACAACGAGTATAAATCTTAAATTATCCATTCTTATTACCAATTTTTTCTGGAACAGGGTCAATACCACCTTGATGAAAAGGATGACATTTTAATAATCTTTTTAAAGTGATATAACAACCATTTAAAGCACCATGTCGTTCAAGCGCTTCTATAGAGTAACTGGAACAGCTTGGATAAAAACGACAGTTAGAACCCAGCAAAGGACTTATAAAGTATTTGTATAACCTTATTACAGCAATTAGCAAGAACCGCATCTAGACACCAATCTAAGCCAATGTTTTTCCAATGAATTTCTTAATAATTCTAATGGGACATCAAGTGCTTCTTTTCTAGCTAAAACAACAATATCCATGTTACCGAGTTTTTGTTGTTGATTTCTAAAATTTTCCCTAACCGTACGTTTGATAATATTTCTATCGACAGCCTTCCTTATATTTTTTTTTGCTATTGCTAAACCCAACCTTGGGTGACCATAATCATTCTTAATAGCTAATAAGGTAAAATATGCATCACTTGATTTAACAGGCTTACCAAAGACTTTCTTATATTCGGATGGTTTCTTTAAACGTAACGTAGAGGGAAAATTATAATTTTGCGCTATCACCCAATATCAACTACACAGTTAATTTAGCACGGCCTTTTGCTCTACGAGCATTCAATACTTTACGACCACCGACTGTTGCCATTCTTGCGCGGAAACCATGAGTTCTTGCGCGTTTAATTTTACTTGGTTGGTACGTTCTTTTCATAATATCAAAACCTAATTAGTTGAGTGTTAACAAAAACACATAAAAAAGCCTATGGATGATAAAATAATATGTATAACATGTCAAATACGCAATTCAATATCTCAAATTATTAACCGCTAATAACTCTATTTTTCAATCTATTTCAATCATAACTATAACTAACTTAATGAACTTTATTTGGAATAATTGCCTTACTAAACTCGAAAATGAAATCGCCAGCTCTGATTTTAGCACTTGGATTAGGCCCCTACAAGCAATTGAAACTAATGATAAAATACAACTATTAGCACCTAATAAATTTGTTCTTGATTGGGTTAAGCAACATTACTTTGAAAAAATAAAAGATTCAGTCAATGAATTATCAGATAATAAACTCGATCTCAGTCTTGAAATAGGTTCAAAAAAACCTACTTCCAATCCGATTATTTCTCAAATAAAATCAACAGAATCAAAAAAGGTAACTCCAAATTTTCTTAATAAGGCCTTTACCTTTGATAATTTCGTCGAAGGTAAATCTAATCAATTAAGTAGAGCAGCATCTATTCAAGTTTCAGAAAATCTGGGAAAAGCTTACAACCCACTTTTAATTTATGGTGGTTCTGGTTTAGGAAAAACTCATCTTATGCATGCAATTGGTAATGCTGTTTTTTTAAAAAATCCATCAGCAACTATTGTGTATTTACATTCTGAAAAATTTGTTCAAGACATGGTCAGGTCTTTACAACAAAATTCAATAAACGCTTTTAAAGAGTTTTATCGAGCAATCGATGTTTTACTTATTGATGATATTCAATTTTTTGCCGGTAAAGAGCGTTCTCAAGAAGAATTTTTCCATACTTTTAATTCTTTACTCGATAAAAAACGTCAAATTGTTTTAACTTGTGATAAATATCCAAAAGAAATTGTCGGTCTTGAAGATAGATTAAAGTCTAGATTTGGTTGCGGACTTCCAGTATCGATTGAACCACCTGATATGGAAACCAGAGCGGCAATTTTAATGAAAAAAGCCAGCCATGCAAATATCATTCTTCCTCAAGAAGTTGCTTTTTTTATTGCCAAAAAAATTCCATTTAATGTACGTGATTTAGAAGGCGCATTAAGACGAGTTATTGCAAATGCACAATTTACCGGTCGTGATATTACCGTTGAATTTACTAGAGAAGCATTACACGACTTAATCTCTTTAAAAGATAAATTAGTCAATCTGGATAATATTCAAAAGACGGTAGCGGAATATTTTAAAATCCGAGTATCTGATCTATCTTCAAAAAATAGAAAACAAACTATTACCAGACCAAGACAAATAGCTATGTGTTTAGCAAGAGAGCTAACTTCTCATAGTTTTCCTGAAATTGGTGATGCTTTTGGTGGTCGTGACCATACAACGGTTATGAATGCCTGTAAAAAAATTAATGAATTAAAAGAATCCGATACAAAAATAGCTGAAGACTACTCAATTCTTGTACGTACCCTTTCACATTAACACTTAATTTTTATTATTTATCGATAGGCTAGTTGTGGATATAACGTGTATAAACTAGCCATTTATGTGGATAAATATGTGAGTATAAATTATTAAAATTTTTACTAAAAAATTATACAAAGTTTATACACAAGCAAATGCGCTTATTTCAAATGCGTTAATCTTTTGAAACAAAAAAGAAAATAAAGTTATGCACAGTTTTTTATCCAACTAATAATAATAAAATAAAAGATATAAAAATATATTATTATTTGAATATAAACAGACGTATCTACAATATATCTAACTACAATAATGAAATTTATAATTAATCGAGAAGAAATATTACCGGTACTGCAACAAATAGTGAGTGTCATTGAAAAACGACAAACTATGCCGATTCTATCTAATGTGTTGATAGTTGCTAAAGAACAAGCTCTTTATTTGACGGGAACAGATTTAGAAGTACAAATAATTGCTAATATAAAATTGGATATAGAAATAGCTGGCTCAATTACTGTTCCTGCTAGAAAGTTTTTAGATATATGTCGCTTACTCCCTCAAGACGCAGCAATAAAATTTGAACTGCAAAACAATAAAGTCAAAGTAACTTCAAATAAAAGTAAGTTCACTTTAAATTGTTTACCTGCAGATAATTACCCAGAATTTTCAGAATCTAATTTAGATAATGTTTTATCTATTAATTCTGGAAAATTTAAAAAGGCTTTAGATAAAACGCTATTTTGTATGGCTAATCAGGATGTACGTTATTATCTTAATGGACTATTACTGAATATCTCAAATAGTAAACTTAAATTAGTAGCCTCTGATGGCCATAGATTATCTATTTATGAAGATACTTTAAAAGAAGCTACTGGTTTTGAGTCAAGAATAATTATTCCAAGAAAAGGTATTCATGAATTAAATAAATTACTTGATGACTCTGAACTAGATTTAAAAATTGAATTTTCTACTAACAATGTAAGAATACATATTAACAATATTATTTTTTCTGCAAAATTAGTTGATTCAAAATACCCTGATTTTAGTAATATTTTTAAACAAGACTTTTTTCCTCCTATTCAAATACCAAGATTACCTTTAAAAGATGCCTTAACACGCGTATCAATTCTGACGAATGAAAAACTAAAAGGCATTACTTTAAATATTGGTAATAACAGTTTAAAAATAAGTTCACATAATTTAGAACATGACGAAGCAGAAGAAGAAATTTCTATTGATTATGTGGGTGAGCCAATTAGTATTGCTTTTAATGCACAATATTTATTAGATGCTTTTTCGAATTTAGATTCAGAGTTAGCTTTACTAACGATTGCTAGTAATTTGACTAGTTGTTTTATTGATGAACTCAATGATTCAATGTACAAATTTATTGTAATGCCCATGAGGCTTTAATTTTTATTATAATGTCTTTAACAAAACTGGATATTTATTCTGTTAGAAATATTGTTCAAGATTCAATAAAACCCTCTTCTAATATAAATTTAATTTACGGGGATAATGGCAGCGGTAAAAGTTCAATAATTGAAGCTATTTATATTTTAGGTAGAGCTAAATCTTTTCGGTCAACGTCGATCAAAACAGTTATTAATTTTTCAGAAAATCAATTAACGGTATCTGCTCAAACGCAACAAAATAATGGCCTCAATTTACATTTAGGGGTTCAATTAAATCCTAAGCAGATTAGTTGTCATATTAATCATCAATTGACCAAAAAAAGATCAGATTTAGCTCATGCTTTGCCTTTGCAAATTATTCATCCTAAAAGTTTTGAGTTATTAGATGCTGGCCCTCAATTACGTCGTGAATTTATGGACTGGGGCGTGTTTCATGATAATGAAAACTTTGTACAAAATTATTCTAATTTTAAAGTTGCCTTATTACAAAGAAATGCTTTATTAAAATCTAAACAAGTCCAGCAAATTGATGTTTGGAATAAAGAATTTGCTTATTACGGTACAATAGTCAATAGTTTTAGAGAAATATACCTTCTTAAATTTAAACCCATTTTTATAGAGGTTCTTAATTCTTTTTTTAATATTAATAATATTGATTTAAAAATTTTTCCTGGGTGGGATAACTCTATTGAATTACATCAAATCTTAAATTCAAATTTAGAAAAAGATTTACGTTATGGATTTACGCAATTTGGTCCTCATCGAGCAGATTTCTTATTAACTATAGATAGTCGATTAGCAAAAGATATTGTTTCAAGAGGTCAACTTAAATTATATGTAATTAGTTTAAAACTTGCTCAAATGCAACTTTTATTAAATGAAAATATTAATCAAGGTTGTTTTTTGATTGATGATTTTTCTGCTGAATTGGATATAGTTAATAGAGAAAAACTATTACTCTATTTATCTAAAATGAATTGTCAGGTATTTATTACCGCTACTCAACAATCTGAGTTTGGTGATTTAAGTAAAATTAATAACTATAAAATGTTCCACGTGGAACATGGCAATATAAAGTCAGTGTAATGTTCCACGTGGAACATTACACAACAACTGTAAAAGGAAAGTCATGAGTGATAATGTTGATCAATACGATAGTACCAATATTCAAGTATTAAAAGGTTTGGATGCCGTTAGAAAAAGACCAGGCATGTATATAGGAGATACAGATGATGGATCAGGATTGCATCACATGGTTTTTGAAGTTGTCGATAATTCAATAGATGAAGCGCTGGCTGGACATTGTAAAGAAGTAAAAGTAGTAATACACAGCAATGGTTCAGTATCGGTATCTGATGATGGTCGAGGCATTCCAGTCGATATTCATAAAGAAGAAGGCAGATCAGCAGCAGAAGTGATTATGACGGTACTTCATGCCGGTGGTAAATTTGATGATAATGCATATAAAGTTTCTGGCGGATTACATGGAGTAGGGGTTTCTGTTGTTAATGCATTATCAGAAGAACTAAATCTTGAAATACGTAAGAATGGTCAACTTTATAAACAACAATACAAAATGGGTGAGCCAGTAGCACCTTTAATTGCAGTGGGACCAATTGAAGGTTCTGGGACATTAATAAACTTTAAACCTAGTTCAGAAACATTTACCGATGTTGAATTTCATTATGAAATATTAGCGAAAAGATTACGTGAATTATCATTTTTAAACTCTGGGGTCCGTATCAGTTTAAATGATGAACGTACAGAACGATCAGATGTTTTTGAATTTGAAGGTGGGATTGGTGCGTTTGTTGAACATCTCAATAAAAATAAAACTCCGTTATTCCCTGAAGTATTCCACTTCATTGCAGAAAAAGAAGGTGTGGTAGTTGAAATTGCCATGCAATGGAATGACTCCTATCAAGAAAATGTATTCTGTTATACCAATAATATTCCACAACGAGATGGCGGGAGTCATTTAGCGGGATTTAGAGGTGCATTAACAAGAACTGTTAACCAGTATATTGAATCAAGTGGTTTAGCAAAAAAAGAAAAAGTTCAAACAACAGGCGATGATGCGAGAGAAGGTTTAACAGCAGTACTCTCAGTTAAAGTACCCGATCCAAAATTCTCCTCGCAAACTAAAGATAAATTAGTATCATCAGAAGTTAAGCCTTTAGTTGAATCTACTATGAGTGAGAAGCTACAAGAGTTTTTATTAGAAAAGCCGCAAATCGCTAAAGCCATCGTCGGTAAAATTATAGATGCCGCAAGGGCGAGGGAAGCCGCACGCAAAGCTAGAGAAATGACGCGTCGTAAAACAACGCTTGATATTGCCGGCTTACCGGGTAAATTAGCGGATTGCCAAGAAAAAGACCCTGCATTATCAGAATTGTTTTTAGTGGAAGGGGATTCTGCTGGCGGTTCAGCCAAACAAGGACGGGATAGACGAACTCAAGCCATCTTGCCGTTAAAAGGTAAGATTCTAAACGTAGAAAAAGCCCGTTTTGACAAGATGATTTCTTCTGAAGAAGTCGGCACCTTAATTACGGCTTTAGGTTGTGGTATCGGAAAAGAAGAATATAACTTAGCCAAATTACGTTATCACCGTATTATCATCATGACAGATGCTGATGTTGATGGATCTCATATTCGGACTTTGCTATTAACGTTCTTTTATCGTCAATTACCAGAAATAGTTGAAAAAGGTTATATCTATATAGCACAACCACCGTTGTATAAAGTTAAAAAAGGTAAGCAAGAACATTATGTAAAAGATGATGCGCAATTGAATGAGTATTTAATTCAATTAGCATTAGATAAAGCGCAGTTATTTACAGATGAAACAGCTCCGCCCATTCAAGGTCAAGGTTTAGAAAAATTAGCGAGTGAATTTACTGGTGTAGTCAGTGTTATTAATCGTTTAATCAGAAGATACGATGATGCTTTCTTAGAGCAGTTTTCATACATGGATGTTATTACCGATGAGATTAAAAAAAGTGCTCAAAACCTAGAAGCTTGGTTTAATAAATTAGCACAGCAGTTAAATGATAGTGAAGGCAAAGCTGTTTTTACAATCGTACTTGATTACAAAACCCCTGAAGATTTTTCTGTTACGGTTAATAAAAAATTAAATGGCATCACTAAAACATTTATATTACCGTCAAGTTTTTTCAATGGAAAAGACTACTTAAAGATAGCTCAGTATGCGAGTAATACGGCCGGCATGTTTAATGACGGTTCTTATATGCAAATGGGTGAAAAGCAACAACCTGTCAGTACGTTTAAACAAGCGTTTGAATGGATGATGAAAGAAATTAAAAAAGGCCAACACATCCAGCGTTATAAAGGTTTAGGAGAAATGAATCCTGAGCAATTATGGGAAACGACATTAGATTCGAACAATAGACGTTTATTACAAGTACGCATTGAAGATGTTATTGCCGCTGATGAAATATTTACCACGTTAATGGGTGATGTAGTAGAACCTCGCCGAGATTTTATTGTTAAAAATGCTTTAGATGTCACTAATCTGGATGTTTAATTATGCTAAGTTATCCTCAAATTGATCCTGTTGCACTAGCGTTAGGCCCTGTTAAAGTTCATTGGTATGGACTGATGTATTTAATAGGCTTTGCTGCTGTTTATTTTTTAGGGCAAAAACGCTCTCAAACTTCTTGGTCTGTTATTAAGCCAGAAGCCATAGAAGACCTGGTGACTTATGGAGCATTGGGAGTCATTTTAGGTGGCAGAATAGGTTATATATTGTTTTATAACTTCACTGAGTTTTTACAAGATCCTATTATTCTGATAAAGATATGGCAAGGTGGCATGTCTTTTCATGGCGGTTTGTTAGGCGTATTTGTTGCCATGGGGTTCTTTGCAAAGAAACAGAATTGCACAGTATTACAACTCACTGACATTATCGCGCCATTAGCGCCGATAGGATTAGGGGCAGGGCGGATAGGTAATTTTATTAATTCAGAATTATGGGGCAGACCTACCGATGTGCCGTGGGCAATGGTGTTTCCCAATGGTGGCCCGCTCGCGCGACATCCGTCACAATTGTACGAAGCCTTTTTAGAAGGGGTCGTATTATTTGTTATACTTTGGTTTTATTCAAATAAGCCTAGACCTGTCATGGCGACAACGGGACTCGCAGTATTCTTGTATGGATGTTTTCGATTTTTTGTAGAGTTTTTTAGAATGCCTGATGCCCAACTGGGTTATCTTGCTTTAGATTGGGTCACTATGGGACAAATACTATCAACCCCTATGATTATTATTGGTGCGGCTTTAGTTTACTGGGCCTATAAAAAAGATACTGCTAAATAACACATCATCATGCAGCCATATTTAGATTTATTAGAAAAAATTCGTTCAGAAGGTTCCCTTAAAGGTGATAGAACAGGGAGTGGCACTCTATCTATTTTTGGGCATCAAATGCGCTTTAATTTAGCTGAGGGTTTCCCCTTAGTTACCACAAAGAAAATTCATATAAAATCGATTGTGCACGAATTATTATGGTTTCTAAAAGGTGAAACAAATCTAGAGTACCTGCATAATAACCAAGTAAATATATGGAATGAGTGGGCCGATTCGCAAGGTGAATTAGGCCCTGTCTATGGATATCAGTGGCGATCATGGCCAACAGCAGATGGAAAGCACATTGATCAAATCCAACAAATTATCGATCAACTTAAAACAACACCCAACAGTAGAAGAATTATAGTATCGGCTTGGAATGTGGGTGATTTACCTGATGAAACGATTAGCCCACAAGCTAACGTAAAATTAGGGAAAATGACCTTAGCACCTTGTCATGCCTTTTTTCAGTTCTATGTGGCAGATGGAAAGCTTTCTTGTCAGCTCTATCAGCGCAGCTGTGACACGTTTTTAGGATTGCCATTCAATATAGCCAGTTACGCATTATTAACGCATATAGTCGCTCAGCAGTGCGATTTAGCAGTTGGTGATTTTATATGGACAGGGGGTGATGTACATTTGTATCTTAATCATCAAGAACAAGCCGACATACAGTTACAACGACGACCTTATGCACTACCCACTTTAAAAATATTAAGAAAAGCAGAATCAATCTTTGATTATCAATACGAAGATTTTAGTTTTGAAAATTATGAAGCTCACGCGCATATTAAAGCCCCTATTTCTGTTTAGAATTGCTGATTAAAAATAACTTATCTACAAGAGCCCCCATAATATGAATGTAACCCATAAAGCCCACCCTTGGCATGGTATTAGTCCTGGTGAAAATGCGCCTACTATCGTCACTGCGTTTATTGAAATTGTCCCGTCAGATACTGTTAAGTACGAGATAGATAAAGAAAGTGGCTATCTTAAAATAGACCGACCTCAAAAATTCTCAAATATGATTCCCACCTTGTATGGGTTTATACCAAGAACTTATTGTGCAGAAAAAACCGCTGAATATGCGTCATTAATGTCAGGTAAAGATGTACCCAAAGGTGATGGTGATCCTTTAGATATCTGTGTGTTAAGCGAACGTAGCGTAACGCATGGTGATATTTTATTACAAGCGATCCCTATCGGTGGCTTTCGTTTGATAGATGGCGGTGAAGCAGATGATAAAATTATTGCAGTAATGAAAGGTGATGAGTTTTATCGACAATGGAATGATCTTCCTGATTGTCCAGAGTCTTATATTAATCGTTTAAAGCATTATTTCTTAACGTATAAACATTTACCTAGCGAACCCAATACGTGTGAAATTACTAATGTTTATGGACGTGATGAAGCCCATGAAGTGATTAAACGCTCTATGCAAGATTATCAAGTTCACTTTGGTTGTAAAGAATCCACTTAAAAACAACAATATTGCAAGATGGCTTATAGAGGTTTTCTTTGAGGACTGGAAGCCTTATGAAGGCTCGGGGCGTGAGGCCAAACAATTGAATGAAAAGGGATCAAGCCGAGGCCTGATCTGAGTCTGCTGTTTGACCATTGCCTCCTCCTTCAATTAGCGCAGATTGCCTGCATAGAAAAAAACTGCCCGCGTTTACCGTCTGTAGCCTACAAAGAAAATCTCAAATGGCAGAACTTAAGACACAATCAATTTACAGCCGAGTGCCTCAACAATCTTGTTGATCGTTTCAAAGCGAGGATTTCCATTATCAGCCAATGATTTATAAAGACTCGCTCTAGTGACGCCTGCTTGTTTTGCTACTTCAGTCATACCTTTAGCACGGGCAGCAATAGCCAACGCATGAATAAAATCGGACATATCGCCACTGTTTGCAGATTCTCGCAAAAAACCTTGAATATCCTCTTCGGTTTCAAGATGCTCTGCGATATCAAAAGAGGTAATAGTTTCTTTCATAAATTACTCCAAATCTTTCAGGATGTTTTTAGCTTTTTCAATATCTCTACTTTGACTACTTTTATCACCACCCACCAACAGCAATACCACTTGTTGATTTTTAACTGTGTAATAAATTCTCAAGCCACCACCAATTAAAGAGCTAAAAATACATTGCTAATTTGATAACATAGTTTTTGAATGGACTCTAAATAGACATTAAGATTAATTATCCTGTTGCATTCGTTGACCGTATTGATACTTAAACTTGCGTTTTAATAACCCGGCTGGATCATCAGGGATGCGTTTCAGCCATTGTTCATTTGCTTGTTGTTGTTCAGTAGTTGGCAGTTCTTGAGCGGCAACAGGCTTAGCTTCTTTTTTATCATCAGCTGATTTTTTTTCTTCAGCGGGTTTAGCTTTAGCTTCTTCAGCCTTTTTCTCTTCTGCTTGTTTTTCTTCGGCAGATTTTTCTTGTTGGTCTTTATTTTCTGCAGATTTTTGTTCATCCGCTTGCTGTTGCTGAGTTTTTTGTTCTTCTGATTGTTCGGGTTTTTGCTCAGCGTCTTTTTGCTCGTTTGATTTATCCGAGTCTTGAGGTTGACCGTCTTTAGATTGCCCGTCCTTAGTATCTTTTTGATCGTCCTGCTTATCTTGGTTCTTCTTTTCTTGTTCTTGTTCTTGTTTTTTTAACTCTTTCTCTACTAAATCTCGATTAAATTTAGCATCCGCATTATTCGTGTTTAACGCTAAAGCCTGGTCATAAGCTTTAAGCGCTTCGGGTAACTTACCCGATTGTGCCAAGGCATTGCCTTGGTTATAAGCACTTAGATCTGTTTGAGGGTCTTTAAGATGATCTAAAGCCTTATCGTATTGTCCGGCTTTATATTCCGCAGCGGCTTTCCAATCAGGGTTATCAAATAAATTGGCAGCGGCTTCAAATTGGTTATTTTGATACGCTTGTTGGGCTTGTTGATTTTTAGTTTGCCACAAATCTTGCCATTCAAAAGCATAACTATTTTTAGGTAAGGGTAACAATAGTAATAAAGCCCAACACAATAAGCCTTTTCGAAAACTTAAAGCGGCAAGCGGTAGCACAATCGCTAATAACCAAGGACCTTTGTCATCCCATTGCTCTAACATGATGTTTTTATTTTCTTTGCCATCTTGTTGCATAGCTTGATCTAAGTCGGCAGATAAATATTTAATATCCGCATCATTAGCGGTAATAGTTTGATAACGTCCCCTACCAACTTCAGCTAATTTTGCTAATTCATCCGCAGCTAATTTAGGGATAATAATTCCCCCTTGTTTATCTTTTAAAAAACCACCTGCAGTTAAGGCAATCGGTGCACCCTCAGGCGTGCCCACTCCTAATACTGATAAATGATAAGTATCTAAATTTTTAGCAGCACTATAACTATCTTCATCAACTTGATCCGTTATTAACAAGATTTGGCCCTTTTGCAGCCCTGCTTGTTTTAATAATTCAACGGCTTTATTAATAGCTAACTCCGTATTATTACCTTCGCTAGGCATAATGTCGGTATTAAGGGCTTCTAATTGACTCGCGATGGTTTCAGTATCATCTGTTAACGGCGTTACCGTAAACGCATCGCCGGCATACACTAATAAGGCGGTTTGACCATCTTTACGCTGCGCTAGAATATCCGCTATTTTGTATCGTGCTCTGATTAAGCGACTGGGCTTAATATCTTCAGCATTCATGCTAGGGGATAAATTTAAGGCAATCACCAAGGCAGAATCGTTTCTAAAAACGGGGGCAGGTAACCGATCCCAAGTTGGCCCAGCAATGGCTAAGATCGTTAATAAGGTGGCTAAGGCGCCCGTCGTTAACGGCCAACGACTTTTCGTAACGGCTTTTTGTTGTAATAAATAGGGTAATAAAGCTTCATCACAAACAGATGCCCAATTACCTTGTCCGAGTTTATTTTTTAATAAGAAAAATAACATCCCCATAAACGGTAATAAAGCTAAAAGCCAGTAAGGGCGGATAAAATGAAAATCTGTTAGATTCATGATAACTTCACTCGCGTAGCAACAACAAAACTCACCAAAACTAATGCTAAACCTAAAGGCCAAGGATACAGTTCGCTATGCGGCCTAAAGTATTGTTTGTCTTTTTCGATGGGTTCAAGTTGATCCAATAACATATAAATATTATTTAATTCATCTGAATTTCTAGCCCTAAAGTATTTACCACCGGTACTTTCTGCCACTTTAACTAAGGTGTTTTCATCTAAATCTCGGGAGGGATTAACTTTCCTATTGCCAAAAAAACTGCGCACGATCATTTCATCTGCACCGACACCAATGGTATAAATTTTTAACTGATTATCCTTAGCCAGTTCAGCAGCTTTAATTGGGGTAATTTCCCCCGCAGTATTAGCGCCATCGGTTAATAAGATTAATACGCGACTATCAGACGGTTGGCTTTTTAGGCGTTTAACCGCTAAACCTATGGCATCACCAATCGCGGTATTTTCACCTGCTAAACCAATCACGGCTTCATTGAGTAAGGTTTGTACTGTTTTTCTGTCGAAGGTTAATGGCGTTTGTAAATAAGCATTCGTACCAAACAATACCAAACCCACTCTGTCACCGACGCGGCGATTAATAAAATCAGTCGCCACGGCTTTAATCGCCGTGAGTCTATCCACCGCTTGTTTGTTAATAAAAAAATCTTGTTCTTCCATACTGGCTGATAAATCAACAGCAAGCATTAAATCTCGACCACTTACCGCTTGCTCAATTGGTTCGCCTAACCATTGTGGACGACCAGCCGCTATGACTAATAAACACCAGGCAATAGTCGCTAATAACAAAGGCCATTGTTGCGCTTGAGAAACGACTTGCGTTTTAGCTTCTGAAAAATCACTCAAAAAAGGTACTTTTAAAGCCGATTCTTCAACAGGAATTTCAGCCGGAAACAACCAACGGATTAATAAAGGTAACGGTAAGACTAATAAGAGTAAAGGCCACTCAAAATGAATCATGATGTTTATTTTCTTTTAACGGAAGAAGATTGGGCTTTCAGCCACATTTCACATAACTGGATAAGATCGGATATTTCTGCAGCAGTCGGTGGCGTTTTTCGATAAGCGGCTTCGGTTAATAAACGCCCTTGCCCCTCTGTAAAGGGCGAGCCACTCACTGAAGCATCTAAAAAGGCTAACCACGCTTTACCCGTTAAACTAGCCACTTGAGTTCTAGGCGACAAACTAATCGCAACCCGTCTTATTAAAACCGAGAGATCACTTAATTGCTTATCAGCAGCTTCTGGTGCATATAACTTAATAAGTTCCAGATTTTTCTTCGCTGCTTTAAGAGCAGTTTTTCGGGTTAAGTGTTTATAAAGTCGATATAAACCAAAAAGTAGCAAAGGGATTAACACGGCGAGTAACCACCAGCCTATAGCAGGTGGCCACCAACCAATGGTTTCGGGTAAATGAATATCTTTAAGGGGAAGTTGAGTGGCTGGCATGGGTTAAAAAAGAAAAATTATCTTAAGCATTGCAAAGGATCGTCTAAGGTACTGCAGGTAATAAAAGTTAAACCTTGTTTTTTAGCTAAACTTTCTAACTGGTGTTTACGTTGTTCAAAGCGGTGCTGATAATTTAATAAGCACTCATGATCATTACCATCGACAACCACGTCACGATGATTATCCGTAAAACGATAGCGACCTTTGACAGGTAACTGGCTCTCTAAGGGATCATAAATAAAGATTAAAACCACCGCACAATGTTTCGCTAATTTAGTGATACAAGATTCCGCGACTGCATTTAAACACCTAAAATCACTGATGATATAAACCAAACTACCCGGACGGGCGTGCTGGTTTAAGCGAGCTAACACATGATCTAAATTGAGTGCTTTTTCTGGGCTATTAAGGGTCTGATTAGATGCCGTTTTACTGACTAAGGTATGTAAAAAATGTAATACCGCTTGTCGACCATTTTGGGGCTTTAATTCCCGACATTCAACATCAGAGAATATCTGACCGCCGATTCTGTCCCCATGATATTCTGCTGCCCACGCCAATAGACTGGCTATTTTAGCCGCCAATACCGATTTAAAAACCCCTCGGGTGGCAAACTGCATCGTCAAGCGATTATCAACAGATATAAACACCGGTCTTTCGCGTTCTTCTCTAAACACCTTGGTATGGGTTTTACCGGTACGGGCAGTGACTCGCCAGTCGATACTTCTAATATCATCACCGGCTTGATAAAGTCTGGCTTCATCAAACTCCATACCGCGACCTTTAAAGCGCGAAATATAACCCCCACTTTGTTGAGCGCGTTTATTACCGTGATGTAAATTGATGCGGGTAGCCAGTTTTGCTAAATCAATTAAAGTCTTTAGCGAAACCGCAACCCGCTCGTCTGGGCTAATAGCGTCAGGGGTTTTAGCTTGATTAAAAAACATTATGGCACAGCAATTCTAGCGACTAACTCTTTAATAAAATGATCAGTGGTGATGCCTTCCGCTTCGGCTTCGTAAGATAAAATTAAGCGATGTCTTAACACATCAAAAGCCATTTCTTGAATATCTTCAGGACTCACAAAATCACGCTGCGCTAACCACGCTTTAGCTCTCGCACAACGATCTAAAGCAATGCTGGCTCTAGGACTCGCGCCATATTGCAACCACGCGGCTAAGTCTGCTCCATAAGCACCTGGATTACGGGTGGCTAAGATAATTTGTAATAAATAATCTTCTAAACTATCCGCCATGTGGATATCTAATATCTCATTACGGGCATCAAATAAGGTGTTTTGGCTAATGGGTACAAACTGTTCAGCTGATTTTTTACCCTCAGAACGGGCTTCGGCTCTGGCTAAATGCAGAATACTTTTTTCATGTTCTGCTTTAGGATAATCGACTTTAACATGCAGTAAAAACCGATCTAATTGCGCTTCGGGTAAGGGATAAGTGCCTTCTTGCTCAATGGGGTTTTGCGTAGCCATGACCATAAATAACTTAGGTAAAGGATAGGTCGCTTGGCCCACGGTAATTTGGCGTTCTGCCATCGCTTCTAATAAAGCCGCTTGGACTTTTGCAGGGGAACGATTAATCTCATCCGCTAAAATAAGGTTATGAAACAACGGACCTTTTTGAAACTCAAAAGTGCCTTGTTGTGGACGGAATATCTCGGTACCGGTTAAATCCGCAGGTAATAAATCAGGTGTAAATTGCACTCGATGAAAATCACCATGAATACCTTTACTTAACACATTAATCGCTCTGGTTTTGGCTAAGCCTGGCGCACCTTCTACTAGGATATGACCATCGGCTAACAGGCCAATCAACATGCGTTCTACTAAGATATCTTGGCCAATAATTTCTTGATTAATATAATCTTTTAAGCCGCTTATTAAGGCTTGAGTTGAGCTTTTAGAAAGCTTGAGGTTACTAGTGGATTCTGACATAAGGTGATATTTTAGTGTGGGTTATATCTATTCTGTATTAAAGGACAGTCCCTTAAACAATGTGTTGACTAAAAGGTTCCCCTATTCTAACTGGATATGGCTTTAAGTATCAAAGCTAAATAGCACCTCTGGTTTGATGATCTCTTATCCAAACCAGAAGTGTAACATTTTATTTATAGAATCAATTTAAGGATAGGGTCACAGTAATCAGAGACACCGTCTTTGGAAATAGCAGCAAAACTAAAGTAAAGATAAGTAGCGGGTGTTAAACCTGTAAAAGTATGTTGAGTATAGGTACTCGTCTCAGGATCAGAATATTTATCGGCTAACTCTTTCTTATACACATAATTGTAAGCGACGGCGCCCTCAACAGACTTTATATCAACAATAACAATGCCACTATTTGCACCATCTTTGACTGCAATTTCAGCCTTTTGACGCGGTGTAGGTGGTTGTGAAGGATTAAAACCACTTTGAATAATGATCGTTTCATTACCTTTTGCAACTTTATTGACGTAATAAACGAGAAGATGGAACATATCGTCTAATCTTTTTTCTACATCACTCAAAATATGTGTAGCGGTATGGGAACCATCTTTTGAATTTATTAATGCTTTTTCATACTCATCAATAAGCGTGGTAATAGTGGCTATTGGGATATCGGGGGTGGTAAAAATTTGGGTATTTGCTAATTTGCTTTCGATATTTCTGCAGAAAACCAGTTTAGCAGCACCGGAGAGTTGGATAAAATCTAGCTTGGCAATAATGGTCATTTTAAACCTCTTGATATAATCTAGGGAACACTCACTATAGGCCACTGAGTTAATATAGCTACTATTATTATTAAAAGAGCGTAAATAAATAAATGATTTTTAAAGGGATTTATTTCAACTTACTGAATTAATACACTATTAGTAAGGTTATAGAAATTATTTATTTTAATAAAATTGAATATAAAGGCAACTTAGGCGACACGTTTTTAGCTTGGATTACCCCAACTAAAGCTTAGATTTTATGAATTAAAGCTGAGTTTACCCAAACACAAGCTTTAATTGTATGAACTTAAGCTAAGTTTACCCAAACTAAAGCTTTAGTTTTAGGAATTTAAGCTTTAGTGTGGGGTACACAAGCTTTGACTTGAATAATTAAACTTTTAGTTACCTCTATCCAAGCTTTAATTGTATGAAACAAAGTTAAGTTTACTCAAACTAAAGCTTTAGTTTTAGGAGTTAAAGGTTTAGTTTAGGTAACTAAGGTTGTGATTCGGGATATTTAAACTTTGGTCACCCCTATATAAGCTTAAATTGTATGAGCCTAAGCTAAGTTTGCCTATAAATAAGCTTTAATTTTAGTAATTATAGCTTTGGTTTAGGAAATTAAAGCTTGGATTACCCCCTACATAAGCTTCGATGCTGTAATTCTTATGACCATGCCGGCTTAGTCTCCAACCGACAAGAATTCAACCTGTTTAAAGTGTTGGTACATTTTATAAGCTAGTAATAATTTATTGGCTACAATATAGGTATATGAGTTTGATATTTATATTAAAACGGTATGCCATGTTTAGTAGGCATAAAAATACTTGATGAAAGTAATATACTGTATATTTGCATTACACAATCCATTACGATAAATGTATATCTATTGATAATGCAAATAGACAATAATAAGTCATAAAATTCAAATATTTATGAACACGAAAGAAATTTTAGATCGAATATTTAAAGATCCGCTGACTCAATATGAGCTTACAGAATTTGAAGCTCTGGGGAAATCGATTTATGACATTATCAGTATTTATCCAAAAGTGTTAGCCAGTGGCCGTGATGAAGGAAAAACAAAGTATTATCTGAAAAGCTTTATACCGTTTTCTTCAGGTAATGAAGAAGTGCAGGTATATGTTGAAGATGGAAAGTCAGCCCCTGAAGAAATTGTACGCCAGCTGTGGGTATATAAACTGATTAATCAATACAACTACACGGCTGATGAAATTGATCTGGAAAAAAGTGTCCAGTTTGGTACTGAAATAGGCTCTAAAGCGGCTGATATTATAGTTTATAGTGATGGCACTAAAATCACTCCTAAGATCATTATTGAATGTAAAAAACCTAAACGTAAAGACGGTATTGAACAGCTCAAAAGCTATATGAACGCTAAGGGTGCGCCGGTTGCGGTATGGTCTAATGGCAGCGATAGTATAATTCTGTACCGGCCTTATCCGGCAACGTTTGATGACACCTTGGATCCCGATGTCACTTACGATCGTATTAATGCTTTATTTAAAAATGCTTGCTTAGAATGGCCAGGCATTTTTAAGGTGGGTGAAGATATAGAACTTGCTAAACGTCACTTGCAAGTTTGTGTAGGACCAATTGAAGGTGTGCGCTTGATGGGTTCTAATTTACGTATCATGGATGATGCTTTTGAATATCTACTTCCCACTGAAGCCAAAAAGAAAAAAGGTCAGTTTTTTACGCCGAGACATGTTGTGGAAATGTGCGTAAGAATGCTAAATCCCACGCGTAAGGAATATGTCATGGACCCCTCATGTGGTTCCGGTGGTTTCTTGCTACATGCGATGGATTGGTGCTATCCCGCTGATGATAATGAGAAGCGCGAATTACGAAAACATCAATATGCGGGTAAATATTTGTGGGGCATTGACTTTGAACAACGCGCAGCCAAAACGTCCAGAGCGTTGATGCTAATTGCCGGAGACGGTCATACCAATATTTTTGGTCCTGATGTGAGCAGTCTTGATCCAAAGACTTGGTATGAAACGGGTTCAGGTCAAGCTTTAATGCACGGTCTACGCCAAGCAAAATTGACAGTGACGCCGATTCCAGAAAATGAAACGCTTAAAGATGATGATAAAGCCTGGGATTATTTTGATGAACTGAAGTTTGATATTATTCTTGCTAATCCACCGTTCGCTGGTGAAATGAAAGATCGCAAAATGCTAGTCCATTATGAATTAGCAAAACCCGCATTAAAAAGGGCTGGAGACGATAAGCAACCTAAAGAAGAGCGTGATGTATTATTTATTGAACGCATCATTAAAATGCTTAAGCCTGGGGGGCGTGCATCCATCGTATTACCACAATTGGCTGACATTGCCAAAGTCCATGATGAGGTCGCTATTGCGTGTCCAGATTATGAGGTTGCTATTCAACAACTACTCAATACTTATTCTGTTGAAATTCCAGAAGATCATGTCCCTGAAGCGATAGCAGACTTACTATCTGAAACTTTTTCTGAACAGGAAGACCTTGCAGAATCATTAGCAGGTAAAACAGAAGTTACACAACTCGGTGATGTTTTAATTGGTTTGTCTGGAACAGTTGGTGTTTCATCGATAGTTCGTGAAAAGTCAGTAGGCGCATCAATTAATCAACGAATACTAAGAGTAAAATTAAAGAACATATCTCCTGAATATTTAACTATCGTCTTAAATTCGATAGTAGGGAAAATGCAATTTGAACGCATCGGCACTGGAGGTGTACAAACAAATGTTAGTTCTAACGATGTGCTCAAAATTCTAATCCCAAGATTAGATGAGAAAATTGAAAATCAGATTACTGAGTTATTAAGTAAATCTTATGATTTAAAAACTCAATCAGAACAACTACTCGAACAAGCCAAAACCCGTGTCGAACAATTGATCGAAGAGGCTGTTCGTGCATGAAAAAAAATACCGTACCTGAAAACAGCCAATTCCTGGTTTATCAAGCCGAAGACGGCCAGATCAAAATCGATGTCCGATTAGAGGAGGAAACCGTTTGGCTGACGCAACAGCAACTGGCTGATTTATTCCAGACTACTAAGCAAAATATTAGTCTGCACGTGCAAAACATTTATGAGGAAGGTGAGTTAATGCCAGAGGCAACTGTCAAGAAATACTTGACAGTTCGAATTGAGGGTCAGCGTAGCGTCAAACGACCACTTGATCATTACAATCTAGATTTGATTATTTCGGTAGGTTATCGGGTTAAGAGTCATGTGGCAACACGCTTTAGAATCTGGGCCACACAAACTTTACGTGAATATGTGGTCAAAGGCTTTGTTTTAGATGACGAACGCCTAAAAAATCCGGACCAACCTTTCGATTATTTTGATGAACTGATCCGTCGCATACAGGACATTAGGACCTCGGAACGACGGTTTTATCAAAAAATCACCGATATTTACGCGACTAGTATCGATTACGATCCTACTTTATCTATCAGTTTAGATTTCTTTAAAACAGTGCAAAACAAAATGCACTGGGCAATCACCGGTAAAACAGCGGCAGAAATTGTGCATCAGCGTGCAGATAGCGATAAACCCAATATGGGCTTGACTAACTTTCGAGGGGTGAAAGTGCGTAAGCAGGATGTAGCTATTGCAAAGAACTATCTTGATGAAGATGAATTGCTGGCGTTGAATAATTTGGTTGAACAATATTTGGTTTTTGCTGAAGGTCAAGCTATGCGCCGTATTCCGATGACTATGGCCGATTGGATTAATAAACTTGATGCTTTTATGACTTTAAATGATCGCGATATTCTGACACATGCAGGTAAGGTTTCTCATGATATGGCGAAGGAATGGGCTGAAGGCGAATATGATAAGTTTAGATTGAATACTATTAAAATAGGTGATCTTTTAGATAATGACTTTGATCGTGTTATTAAAAAATTGCCTGTAAAAAAACAAGGAAAAGACGAATGAATTTAAGCACTGAAGATCAGCGTCTACTGGAAGACCTTTGTGAACTGCATCATGGTAACCATTCACACCCCCTAGCTTATAACGGCTGGCAAAGAGGGTGCAAGAAAACCAGCTCGGCGATTATTAATCACAGATTCTAAATAACGCCAAGGACACTGTTGACGTATTCGACAGGTTTCTATGACACTCGCAAG
>CAIQNQ010000268.1 GCA_903873165.1 uncultured Methylococcaceae bacterium
AGATTATCGTGGGGGTGGTCGTTCATCAGCTAGAGAAACCGCTATGCGGGTGGCCGCTGGTGGTATTGCTAAGAAATATTTAAAAGAACACTGTGGCATCGAGGTGCGCGGTTATTTGTCGCAATTAGGCCCCATTAAAATTGAGAAAGTGGATTGGTCTATTATTGATAGTAATCCATTTTTTTGTCCTGATGCCGATAAAGTCCCAGAAATGGAAGCGTATATGGATGTCTTACGGAAAGAGGGGGAGTCGATAGGCGCAAGGATAGAAGTCGTGGCTACCAACGTACCACCGGGCTTAGGCGAACCAATATTTGATCGCTTAGATGCTGATTTAGCCCATGCTTTGATGAGTATAAATGCCGTTAAAGGTGTGGAAATTGGTGACGGCTTTGCGTGTATTGATACTAAAGGCACGAAATTTAGAGACGAAATAATGCCAACTGGATTTTTAAGTAATCATGCAGGTGGTATTTTAGGTGGTATTTCTAGCGGGCAAAATGTAACGGCTAGTATTGCTCTTAAGCCAACGGCGAGTTTAAGGTTACCGGGTAAAAGTATTAATGTGCATGGTGAAGCCATTGATGTGGTGACAGAGGGGCGTCACGATCCTTGTGTGGGTATTCGTGCCACACCCATTGCAGAAGCCATGATGGCCTTAGTTTTAATGGATCATTTTTTAAGACATCGCGCTCAAAATGCCAACGTAGAATCTGGCTTAGCTATTCTGCGTTAAGTATTAAATTTAAGGGTTTTTACCCGTACTTATGTCTATTCCTTACTGGCGTTTATCTGCGTTATATTTTTTTTACTTTGCTAGCGTAGGTGCTTTTGTACCTTATTGGAGTTTGTATTTAAAGCAGTGTGGCTTTAATCCGGCTGAAATTGGGCAGCTTTCAGCTTTGATGTTAAGTACAAAAATTCTTGCGCCTAATGTATGGGGGTGGATAGCAGATCATACGGGTAAAAGTGTGCGTATGATTCGGTTAGCATCAATACTTGCAGCGATTCTTTTTGCTGGCTATATATGGGTGCAGACGTATGTGTGGTTTGCCGTATTGACGGTCACATTTAGTTTTTTCTGGAATGCGGTATTGCCGCAGTTTGAAGCGATAACGCTGTATCATTTAAAAGCTCAAGCTTATCGATATAGTCAAATAAGGCTATGGGGTTCGGTGGGTTTTATAGTGGCAGTTTTGGTATTGGGTTGGGTATTTGAACAGCAATCTATCCAAAGTTTGGTGTATTGTTTGTTGGGTTTGTTAGTTTTAAGCGCAATCACCACCTTAACAACGCCTGAAGCAAAGCTGAATAATTTAGAAGCAACAAATTTAAAATTATTGCCGATTTTAAAAAAGCCAGCGGTTGTAATGTTTTTATTGGTCAATATTTTAGTGCAGACTTCGCACGCTCCTTATTATGTATTCTATTCCATTTATCTTAAACAGCATCAATATGGCTCAACGTTAATTGGTGGGCTTTGGGCGTTGGGTGTTGTTGCAGAAATAGGCTTATTTATGGTCATGAAGCCGCTATTAACCCGGTTTTCATTGAGAGCTATCCTGTTAATGAGTTTATTTTTAGCTTCTGTGCGTTGGCTATTAATCGCTTGGTTTCCTGAGCAATTGCCAGTTATGCTACTTGCACAATTATTCCATGCAGCTACTTTTGGGGGAACACATGTGGTGGCGATCCATTTTGTGCATCAATATTTTGGTGAGCAACATCAAGGTAAAGGTCAGGCGATTTATAATAGTTTAAGTTTTGGTGTAGGTGGAGTTATTGGCAGTTTTTACAGTGGACACTATTGGGAGTCTTTAGGTGGGAATATTGTATTTTCGGTGGCTTCCGCTTGTTGTATGCTGGCTTTTTTATGCGCTTATTTTGGGATAGGAAGGAAAAATAAGCAGCTTAAGCAGGTCTTAGGATAAAATACCCAGGATTAGAGTCGTTTAATATTGTGCTATGAATAAAAATTTTACGCGCTGGATAACAGATGTTTGGTATGAAGACCATTTTATCGGTGCAGCATTAATGCCATTAGGGTTTTTATTTAGTGATGTGGTTAAGTTTAGAAAGTTTTTGTATCGCATGGGTGTGTTAAGGCGACATAAGCTGTCTGTCCCCGTTATTATAGTGGGTAATATAACTGTGGGTGGCACAGGCAAGACACCCTTAACAATTTGGTTGGCTAATTTATTACAAGAGGCTGGATATAATCCTGGCATTATTAGTCGAGGTTATGGTGGTAAAGCTGAGAATTGGCCGCAGCGAGTGACAATTGCAAGTGATTCAGCTGATGTGGGTGATGAAGCCTTATTAATGGTAAAACAGACGGGTTGTCCCATTGCGGTGGGGCCTATTCGCGTGGATGCGGCTAAGTTGTTAATTTCAGAAGCGGCTTGTAACATCATTATTTCTGATGATGGCTTACAGCATTACGCTTTAAACAGGGATATTGAGATTGCGGTGGTTGATGGTGAACGGCGTTTTGGTAATGGCTATTGTTTACCTGCCGGCCCATTACGTGAGCCTATTGAGCGCTTGAGAAGCGTTGATTTTGTAATCGTTAACGGCGAAGCTTACGAAGAAAATGAGTTAGCCATGCGCTTAATCGGTGAGGAATTGGTTAATTGTCAGACAGGTGATATAAAAAACTTACAGGATTTTAAGGGGGTTGAGTGTCATGCCTTAGCGGGTATCGGTAATCCGAAACGATTTTTTAAAGTGCTAGAATCAGCAGGCATCCCTTGTAAAGCACATAGTTTTCCTGATCACCATCAATATCAAGCTAATGAAATTGTTTTTGGTGATGATAAGCCCGTACTCATGACCGAAAAAGATGCCGTAAAGTGTACGGGATTTGCCAGTGCTCAGCATTGGTATTTACCCGTAAAAGCCGTTCCTGAGCCTTTGTTTTCAGAACAAATCTTAAATTTATTAAAGAGAAAAGCATGTTAGATACTAAATTACTGGATATTTTGGCTTGTCCATTGTGTAAGAGTTCTTTGCACTATGACAAGATTAAAGATGAATTAATCTGCCGTGCAGATCGTTTAGCCTTTCCAGTTAGGGATGGTATTCCGGTGATGCTTGAAGATGAAGCGCGTACCTTAAGCAGTGAAGAAACAGACGCATTATATAAATGAATTTAGCGTTTAAAGTAGTTATTCCAGCACGGTTCGCTTCTACGCGACTACCGGGTAAACCTTTATTAGATATTGCTGGTAAACCGATGATTGCGCATGTTTGTGAACGTGCCCAAGAAGCGGGTGCTGAAGAAATTGTTGTTGCTACGGATAATCTGCAAATACAAGAAGTGGTTAGTGGTTTAGGTATTCGAGTAGTCATGACGAATCCTAATCATCAAAGTGGTACTGAAAGAATTGCCGAAGTGGCTAAACTATGCGGATGGCGTGCCGATCAAATCATTGTTAATTTGCAAGGTGATGAGCCTTTAATTCAACCGAGCTTAATGAGTGAAGTTGCTCAAACTTTAGCAAATCAAAAAATAGCCGGTATTGCGACTTTAGCTGCTCATATTGAAAACGCCGAAGAAATATTTAATCCTAATGCGGTTAAAGTAGTACTTAATAAGTTGGGTTATGCCTTATATTTTAGTCGTGCGCCTATTCCCTGGGAGCGTGATAGTTTTAAACTTTCAGGGGGCGAACCTTCCGGTAAAATAGCCTATCTCCGGCATATTGGTATGTATGCTTATACGGTGGGATTTTTAGAGCGTTATTGTGCGTGGGAAGTTTCTACACTGGAAACAATTGAAGCACTAGAGCAGCTCAGAATTCTTTGGCATGGTGAGGCGATTGCGGTTGGTGTAGTTGATAAAACACCGCAAGCTGGCGTTGATACACCCGAGGATTTAGCCAGAGTCTCACAAATACTCGCTTTAAATTAAGTAATATTTAGTTTAAAGCCTCGTTAAATTGCTTGAGTTACTGCTGTTATTTAGCCTAAAACGCGCTAATATTTGACACTAAAGATTATTATCAGTAACTTAAGCTGTTTTTTTGTAACTTTCTGCCGAATTGATTGTGTAAAGGTTACTTTTTTTAATTTTACTTAAGCTTGGGTCACTCAAGAACTGCTAATGCAAGAATTTCATAGAATAAGTCGTTTACCTCCTTACGTTTTTAATATTGTTAATGATCTAAAAGCCAAAGCCCGAGCGGCTGGCGAAGATATTATTGATTTTGGTATGGGAAATCCAGATCAACCGACGCCTCAACACATTGTCGATAAATTAATAGAAGCAGTACAACGCCCTGATACCCATAGATATTCAGTTTCTAAAGGTATTCCTCGCTTAAGAAAAGCGATTTGTAATTGGTATAAAACTCGTTTTGATGTGGATCTAGATCCAGAAACAGAAGCAATAGTCACCATTGGTTCTAAAGAAGGTTTAGCGCATTTAGCTTTAGCGACTTTAGGCCCTGGTGATGTGGTTTTAGTACCTAATCCCGCTTATCCAATTCACCCCTATGGGGTTGTGATTGCGGGTGCTGATTTACGTCACGTGCCAATGGTGCCGGGTGGAGACTTTTTTGAAGAATTACATAAAGCCATCGTTGATTCATGGCCTAAACCGAAAATGCTCATTTTAAATTTTCCAGGTAATCCTACTACGCAATGTGTTGAGTTAGATTTCTTTGAGAAAATTGTCGCCGTAGCCAAAGAACATAATATTTGGGTCGTGCAAGATATTGCTTACGCCGATATCGTCTTTGATGGTTATAAAGCACCGTCTATTTTGCAAGTCGAAGGCGCAAAAGATATCGCGGTAGAATTTTTCTCTATGTCTAAAAGTTATAACATGCCGGGCTGGCGGGTTGGCTTTATGTGTGGTAATAAAGACTTAGTGTCAGCTTTAGCCCGCATCAAATCATATTTAGATTATGGTACTTTTGCTCCGATTCAAATTGCCGCTATCGCCGCCTTAGAAGGCCCACAAGAATGCGTTGCAGAAATTGCAGAAATGTATAAAAAGCGCCGTGATGTGTTATGCGAAGGTTTAAATGCGGCAGGTTGGCCGGTAGAAAAACCCAAAGCCACTATGTTTGTATGGGCAAAAATTCCAGACGCTTACTTAGCAATGGGTTCTTTAGAGTTCTCTAAAAAATTATTATTGGACGCAAAAGTAGCGGTAGCTCCCGGGGTTGGTTTTGGAAACTACGGCGATGATCATGTCCGTTTTGGTTTAATTGAAAATGAACATCGTACTCGCCAAGCGGTTAGGGGCATACGAATGATGATGAAAAAAGACGGTGTTATTTAAATGTGAACGAATTTTAACTGGAGCTTAATGTGAGACCCGTAAAAATAGGTGTATTAGGACTCGGTACTGTCGGTGGCGGTACTGTTAATGTCTTAAAGCGCAACGTTGCAGAAATTGCACGGCGTGCTGGTAGAGAAATAGTAATTACTCGAGCTTCTGCTAAAGATTTAAATAAAGCGCGTATTTGTGATACTCAAGGTATTCTGTTAACGAATGATCCCATGGATATTATTAATGATCCTGAGATTGAGATAGTTCTAGAATTAATTGGTGGTGCCGGTCAGGTTAAAGAATGGGTGCTTAAAGCTTTAGAAAATGGTAAACATGTTGTTACGGCTAATAAATCACTCATTGCCTTACACGGTAATGAGATATTTGCTAAAGCTAGCGAGAAAGGCGTCATCGTCGCCTTTGAAGCGGCTGTTGCTGGTGGCATACCCATTATTAAAGCCATCCGTGAAGGCTTAAGTGGTAATGAAATTGAATGGTTAGCGGGTATTATTAATGGTACGGGTAATTTTATTCTCACTGAAATGCGTGATAAAGGTCGCGATTTTTCGGATGTGTTAGCTGAAGCTCAAGCCTTAGGTTATGCAGAAGCTGATCCCACTTTTGATGTTGAAGGCATTGACGCAGGGCATAAACTAACCATTTTAGCTTCTATCGCGTTTGGTATTCCTTTACAGTTTGATAAAGTGTTCACTGAAGGTATCACACAAATAACCCGTCTTGATGTGGAATATGCGGAACAATTGGGCTATCGCATTAAGCATCTAGGGATTGCTAGAAAAACTACTGAGGGTATTGAGCTTAGAGTCCATCCGACTTTAATCCCTGAGCGCCGCTTAATTGCTAATGTCAATGGCGTGATGAATGCGGTGTTAGTTAAAGGTGATGCAGTCGGCGCTACGCTTTATTATGGTGCTGGGGCGGGTGCAGAACCGACCGCTTCCGCTGTGGTCGCCGATGTAATCGATGTAGTAAGAGCCTTAACCAGTGATCCAGAAAATCGAGTTCCGCATTTAGCTTTTCAAGCCGATGCTATCGCAGATATCCCCGTATTAAGTTCTGAAAGCTTTAAAACCTCTTATTACTTACGCTTAAATGCCGAAGATAAACCCGGCGTCTTAGCGGATGTGACGCGCATTTTGGCGGATCACACTATTAGTATTGAAGCTATCATTCAAAAAGAGCCTTTACGGGACGAAACCAATATTCCAATTATTTTGCTAACCCAAATTACTTTGGAAAAAGAAATGAACGCGGCGATTGCAGAAATCGAAGCCTTAAAAACTGTGACTGGAACAGTCAATCGCATCCGCCTAGAAACCTTAGGATAATTACATATCATGCATAAACATTACACTGGATTAATTGAGCGTTATAAAGATCGTTTACCGGTTAGCGCAACTACAAGAATTATTAGCTTGAATGAAGGCAATACGCCAATGATTCAATTACAAAACATTCCTAGAATGTTGGGTAAAGACGTTGATATTTATGTAAAGTTTGAAGGCTTAAATCCAACAGGTTCATTTAAAGACCGTGGTATGACCATGGCTGTTACCAAAGCAGTCGAAGCGGGTAGTCAAGCGATTATTTGTGCTTCTACGGGTAATACTTCTGCCTCAGCCGCCGCTTATGCCGCCCGCGCAGGTATTAAAGCGTTTGTATTAATTCCTGATGGCAAGATTGCTTTAGGTAAGTTGGCGCAAACACTGATGTACAACGCGACCATTATTCAGATTAATGGTAACTTTGACCAAGGTATGGAATTGGTTAAAGAAGTGGCTAACCATGCACCAGTCACCATCGTTAACTCAATCAATCCATTCAGATTAGAAGGTCAAAAAACTGCGGCCTTTGAAATTGTGGATGATCTAGGTTTTGCTCCTGATTATCACTGTTTACCCGTAGGTAATGCCGGTAATATTTCGGCTTATTGGAAAGGTTATAAAGAATACGCTACAGATCGCGTATGCGGAAATCGCCCTGTTATGTGTGGTTATCAAGCGGCTGGAGCTGCGCCTTTTATTGCAGGTCATCCGATTGAAAATCCAGAAACTTTAGCGACCGCCATTCGTATTGGCAATCCCCAATCTTGGGATTTTGCTTGGGCTGCGCAACAAGAATCTGGTGGTTGGTTTGATAAATTTACGGATGCAGAAATCTTAGTTGCGCAAAAAATGTTATCGCAATATGAGGGTGTTTTTTGTGAACCTGCTTCTGCGACTTCATTAGCTGGCGCGATGCAAGACATTCAGTCCGGTAAAATTCCTGAAGGTAGCAAAATAGTGTGTACTTTAACGGGTAATGGTATTAAAGATCCGGAAATTGCTATGCAACAATGTGCCGAATCTAAACCAGTCACTATTGATGCAGATCTTGATTCTGTTAAACGCGCTATCTTAGATAGTTTATAACACTAGACACTTAAATATTTTGCAACTAAGAAGAATTGACCTAATGAAATTAAGCTTCATAATCGTTTTTTGTTTGACCCTACTCCTTATGGGTCAGGCTAACGCCACAACATATAAAATGCCAACCCGTAAGGGCGATACCGTTGTTGCCCTAGTTCCAGAAGAAACACTGACTATTACTGTAGACCATGATCAAACCTTATTAGATGTTGCTAGGCGGTTTAATCTGGGTCAAACAGAAATTGTTACTCTTAACCCAAAGTTAGATCGTTGGTTAATTAAAACGGGTGAAGTGGTGCGATTACCTAATAGACGCATTTTGCCTGATAGTCCCCACGATGGGATTACTTTAAATATCGCTGAGTATCGAATGTATTATTATCCAGATAGTGCACCAGGTACCGTTAGATCTTATGCACATGGTGTGGGTCGCCAAGATTGGCAAACGCCTTTAGGCCGAACCACAGTTGCTAAAAAAGTGAAGAATCCTGCATGGCATCCGCCTGAATCAATTAGACGTGAACATGCCGCTAATGGTGATTTTTTACCCGAGATTGTGCCACCTGGGATTCATAATCCCTTAGGTGCTTATGCCTTGTATTTAAATTTACCTGGTGATTATCGTATTCACGGCACCGATATTGATAAAATATTTGGTATCGGTATGCAGATTACGCATGGTTGTGTGCGTACCTATCCAGAAGATATAGAGGCTTTATATAATTCAGTAGAAATTGGTACACCGGTTTATATTGTTAAACAACCCATTAAAGTCGGCTGGTTGGATAATACACTTTATGTAGAAGCGCACCCTGATTTGGAAGGTGAAGAAAAAACTCAAGATCAACGCTTTGCGATCGCCTTAGCATTAATTCAAAAAGCTAATGGTGGTGAAACACCTGATTTTGATCAAGTTGCTTTAAATAAAGCCTTGACTGATATTGATGGTGTGCCGGTTGCTCTTTATGAAGGTGTTGCACCTTTATATGTACCACCCGCTCCTGTCGCAGAGCTTGCAAAAGGCTCTTTAGCCAGCAACAAAAAAGGGGCAGCTAAAGTCATTAAAAAAACCAGTAAGTCTAAGAAAGAACAAGCTATGACTGCTAAAACTACCCCAAAAACTGTTAAAAAATCAACTAAAGTGGCTATTATTGCTAACAAAAAAGGGACTGAAAAATCAGTTAAAGTCAGTAATGTAAATAAAGAAAAAGCGGTGGCTAAAGCCCAGAGCGGTTCAAAAGGTGGTTATTATCACGGCGGTTAATGTTAGTATTTTAGTCGGTGATCTTATTTGTGATTTTATTCATAAATCATGAGTAAAAAAGTAAAAATTGCCTATGTTTGTGACCAATGCGGTGCAGATTACCCGCGTTGGGGTGGGCAATGTACCAGTTGTGGTGAATGGAATACCATCAAAGAAGTTCGTTTAGGTTCAGCAAGTACCGAGCGTACTAGTCGTTCTGGCTATGCGGGAAGTCGCTCAGAAGTTAAGTTATTAGCGGATGTTAACTTAACGCAAGCTGAACGTATTTCTACAGGCATCTCAGAATTTGATAGAGTGTTAGGTGGCGGTATTGTTTGCGGTAGCGTGGTTTTAATTGGTGGAGCACCTGGGGCGGGCAAAAGTACTTTATTGTTACAAGCCATTGCCAACATTGCTGATCGTGGGGTAACAGTTCTGTATGTTTCGGGTGAAGAATCTTTACAACAAATCGCTGAACGAGCTTTACGTTTAAAATTACCCGCAGATAAAATCATGATGCTGATGGAAACGTCTGTACAGCGCATCTGTGATGTTTTAGATGAAATTAAACCACAGATTTTAGTGATTGATTCTATTCAAGTCATGCACACTCAAGAAGCTGATTCTGCACCGGGTTCTGTGTCACAAGTGCGAGAGTCTGCTAGTTATCTGACTCAATACGCGAAAAAACATCAAGTTTCTATTTTTATGGTCGGTCATGTGACCAAAGATCAATCTTTAGCAGGACCTATGACTTTAAGCCATATTGTTGATACGCAAGTCATGTTAGGTTCTACGGATGATGCCCGTTTTAGGGTGTTAAGAGCCGATAAAAATCGTTTTGGTAGTGTCGGTGAATTGGGTTTTTTTGCGATGGATAGCGCCGGATTAAGAGAAGTTAAAAACCCCTCGGCAATGTTTTTAAATCGAGCCGAAAAACCTTCATCAGGGAGTGTGGTGACGGTGTTATGGGAAGGCACGAGGCCATTATTAGTTGAGATTCAAGCCTTAGTCACCGAGTGTCAGTATGGTAATCCTAGACGTTTAGCCGTAGGGTTTGATCAAAACCGTTTGGCAATGTTATTGGCAGTATTACATCGACATGGCGGGGTATTTACTGCCCAAGATGAAATATATGCCAATGTCGTTGGGGGCATAAAAGTCACCGAAACCAGTTCTGATTTAGCGATTGTAATTGGCGTAGTGTCTAGCTTAAAGGATAGAGTAATTCCGCATGATGCGTTCTTTTTTGGTGAGATTGGTTTAAGTGGCGAAATTAGACCGGTAGCGAATGGTCATGCACGGTTAAATGATGCCGCAAAACATGGTTTTAAAAAAGCCATTATTCCTAAAGCCAACGTTCCTAAGAATGCCATTAAAGGCTTGCAGATTTATGGTGTGGCTACCCTATCTGAAGCCTTAGATATTGCAGCTGAATTATAATCAAGTTTTACCACACATTAATATAGCTTCACTTTAGAGATCAATATGGCACAATTTACAGTTACTGGTGAGATAGATCCATTTTTACATGTTAGTTTAAGAAAAGGTGAAAAGATTTACTGCGAATCTAATGCCATGGTAATGATGGAAAGCGCCTTAGATCTTAAAGGTAAAATGACCGGTGGTTTTGCCAGTGCTTTAATGCGGCGCTTTGCAAATGGCGAATCATTCTTTCAAGAACATATTGAAGCTATTCGGGGGGATGGTGATTGTTTATTATCGCCAACTTTACCAGGCTCGATACAAGTTTTAGAGGTGGGTGCTACCCGTTATAAAATTACCGATGGCGCATTTGTCGCTGCAGAAGGTAGCGTTAACTTAAATGTTATCACCCAGAATATGGGTTCGGCACTTTTTGGCCAAACCGGTGGATTTTTTATCTGTGAAGCGGCTGGACAAGGTAAGTTAGCGGTATCAGGATTTGGCTCAAGTTTTGTGCTCGATGTTGAGCCAGGTAAAGATATCATGATTGATAATGCTCACGTGGTTGCTTGGGATAGTACTTTACATCATGAAATTACCGTCGCTACCCAACAATCCGGTGGCATATTCGGACAACTCGTTAATAGTGTAACGAGTGGTGAAGGCATGGTGTTAAAGTTTTCTGGACGCGGTAAAGTGGTTATTTGTTCACGTAATCGAGAAAACTTTATTTCTTGGGTGCTTAAGGGCATGCCGACCAATAATTAAGTTACCTATTTAATTTAAATCGCGCTGTTTTAATAGCGAGTTGTACTGTATCAGGTGCTGTTCCGCCGACATGACTACGAGCCGCTACTGACCCTTCTAGGCTAAGGTAACTAAACACATCTTCTGTAATTAATGCAGAAAAGCTTTGTAATTCAGTTAAGGAGATTTCTGATAAGTCACGCTCAGTTTCAATACCTAAGCGGACAGCTAGACCGACCACTTCATGAGCATCTCTAAAAGCCATGCCTTTACGTACTAAATAGTCGGCTAAATCGGTTGCCGTTGCAAAGCCACGTTTAGCTGAATTATACATATTAGCTTTTTTAGCACTGATATGCGGTACCATATCCGCATAAGCTCGCAGGCAGTTGATTAAAGTATCAACGGTATCAAATAAAGGTTCTTTATCTTCTTGATTGTCCTTGTTATAAGCCAAAGGCTGGCTTTTCATTAACATGAGCAAAGACATTAAATGCCCTGTGACTCGACCGGATTTTCCTCTCACCAATTCAGGTACATCAGGATTTTTCTTTTGCGGCATGATGGATGAGCCGGTACAAAACGCATCCGGCATATCAATAAAATCAAACTGGGCACTAGACCATAAAATCAATTCTTCTGAGAACCGCGACAAGTGCATCATGATTAAACTCGCTGCTGCCGTAAATTCAATAGCAAAGTCACGGTCACTGACTGAATCTAATGAATTAGCGCTGGGACGACTAAAGCCTAATAGTTCTGCCGTCATATAACGATCAATAGGATAACTAGTGCCTGCTAAAGCTGCCGCGCCCAAGGGCATGACGTTAAGGCGTTTTTTACAATCTTGTAAACGTTCGTTGTCCCGCGCTAACATCTCGAACCAAGCCATTAAATGATGACCAAACGTTATAGGCTGTGCTACTTGTAAATGCGTAAAGCCGGGCATGATAGTTGCGTAATTTTGTTCGGCTAAATCTAATATAGCAAGTTGTAAGCGTTTAAGTTGAGCCGTAATTTGTTCAATCTCACTACGCAAATACAACCTAATGTCGGTAGCCACTTGATCATTACGTGATCGCCCTGTATGCAGTTTTTTACCGGCAATACCGATTAAGTCAGTGAGACGAGCTTCGATGTTCATGTGTACATCTTCTTGCTTGATAGACCAAACAAACGTACCGTTTTCTATCTCTGTCTTAATTTGGCCGAGACCCTTAATAATGTCATCACGCTCTGTCTCCGTTAAAATGCCACATTGGGTTAACATGGTGGCATGAGCAATGGAACCTTGAATATCTTGTTCAGCCATACGCTTGTCAAAATCGACAGAAGCGGTAAAGACTTCAACAAAAGCATCAGTTGCTTGGGCAAAACGGGCACTAGAAAGTTTTTCTGAATTAACGGTAGTCATGAATCGATTATGAGTTATTTTAAGATACGCTTAATTATAACACCGGGAAAGTTCATTTATTGATTTGTCGGGACTACCTGTGCATTAACTAAAACTGAAAAATGAGACTTTTAACTTTATCAACAAGAATAATAGCCCCCGAACTAGTAAGATGCCCCCAATCAACAGCTGTCAAGGCATTAACATTATCACTGACTCTTGTTAAGCATCCATTACCATTACACATGTTCTCAAAAGCCGAGATGTACTTGACGTTGTTGGTACCGCGTAATTTTTCATTGAAAAATTGATCAAAGTCGCTATCTTCTGATTCTAATCCAGTTGGCATATAGGTTGGAGGCGTTAAACCTGTTTTATTAAAATATTTAATAAGTTGTTTTTTAAGCGTTTCTCCCCATTTTGGGAATGGCCCGATAATAACAATTTTAGAATTCGGAGAAACAGCAATGATTCTGTCAATTGTTTTTAATAATTCTAATACTGAATCTTCTTTGGTGGTAGGAGCATTCCAACCCCCAACCATCCAAGTCATTAAAATAATTTGTGGCTTGGTTTCACTTACGATAGCTAACCTATTATTGTTAGCTTCAATTACAGTTTTCCCGTCATCAGTCTTACCAGGCGTATAGAATGGCGGGCCATTCCCATCTGTCATTTGAGTAATTCCAATATCTGGGTATTCATTATTTCTGACGAAAACTAATCCTGGATAAAGTGAGGCCGCATAAGAATCTCCCCAAATAAAAATGTTTTTCTGGCGTATATCAAGACATTTATTATTCTTAAAACTCTCAATAGAGACAGAATGGCAGACGCCTGTCCTTATGGTGTCCTTATAATTTAAATAATCGTAAAAATTGTCGATACTTAGAAGTTCAGTAATGAATGGGGAAGTGGACCGTACTTTATTTCTAAATTTAAGTCCATCATTTGCATAAGTGTTGTAACCAACAAAACCAACAAAACTCATCGATACAACAAGCCCAATGACTGTTGTTTTACTGTGGTTGCCTACCCGGATAGGCCGCTCAATAAATTTATAGGTTAGCCATGCAAGTAGAACGGAAGCAAAAATTATAATAATTCGAACACTTCTACTAGGAACTCCAGCCTCAATTAAACTAGCAAATGACAGTAAAGGCCAGTGCCACAAGTACAGCGGAAAGCTGATTAAACCGAACCACACTACGATCTTATTTGACAAAATTGTGCGATTGACCCAGGCATTTGAGCCTGCTGCAATAATTAGAACAGTTCCTAATACAGGGACTAACGCCCATTTGCCAGGAAAGTTTACATATCTATTGACTTTTAAGATTCCGTAAATTAACAATATTGAACCAAGGCAGGATATTGCGTTAGATAAAACTCTTCCATTAATTTCTATTTTTTTACGATAGTTAATTTTAGTTAACCAATTATCAAAACTTAACTTGCTATTATGATAGGTACTCTTTTTATAAAGAATTAACCACGCTAATAAGCTACCACTGAGTAACTCCCAAAATCGTGTCTGTGGTGAATAAAAAGTCGCAACGACATCCTGTTTAACTCCGTAAAGATTAAGTATGAATGATAAGATTGCAACAAGGATTGTTACTGTAAATAGATTAAATTTGAACTTCCAAGCCAGCCACAGTAATAGAGGCCAAACAATGTAAAACTGTTCTTCAATGCCTAAACTCCACAAATGTAGTAGCGGTTTAGTCACTGCGGAAGTGTCAAAGTATCCAGCCTCACTCCAAAAAACAAGATTAGAAATAAAGCCAGCACCAGAGACAATTTGCTTACCTAATTGTTTATACTCATACCCAAGTAAAGAGAACCAACCATAAGTAAAACAAGCGATTAAAACAAGCAAAAGTGCTGGAAAGATGCGCTTAATACGACGAGCATAGAAATCAGTAAAACTGAAAGTGCCTTTGTCTAAATTCTCAAAAATGATGGTTGAAATCAAAAATCCTGAGATAACGAAAAAGATATCAACCCCTATAAAGCCGCTCATTACCACATTCGGAAATGCATGGTAAACAACAACACAAATAACAGCAATAGCTCTTAAGCCATCAATATCTGGGCGATACTTTGGGTGTGATAAATTTTGGATATTTATAGTCATTTAATTTAATGGGTGCTTCAAAATCGTTCTAACTCTATTAGGATAGGCTATTGTGCTTATACAAAATTAGTTATAATTAGTTATAATCGGTTACATTATAATATATTGTATTATATTTTCACAATTTTCGAAAAGCCAAAAACCAAAAATTAACAACTATTATCCCATCCAAAAAACCAGTAAATGGCAAAAATTGCGTGCCGACACTAATTTACTTTAGCACCGTAGTTACATAAGGCTGCAAAGCCTAGGCTGGATTTTATGGCAGTAAAGTCCAACTAAGTGCATGGAGGCCTTGGGTGTGTTGGACTGTTATCGTCGTTGATTACATCTTCCCACGCGGGAGGCTTCCAGACTATTTTTTAATCAAATCAAAACTGTCCGAAGTATTGTTGTAATAAACGATCAAGTAAATCTAGGCAACCATGCAGATCACCGATCACATAATCTTTACCTAGGGTATTTGTGGGGAGTTTTTTAATAACTGATGGCATTTATGATCTCACACATTAAAGTAGAACTCGTATTATCCCTATATCAACGACAAATTTAGTCGGCATAAATAAAGTTTATGTTATTTTGTAAAAATAAAATAATATTTCTTAAATTAAATACCGGCTAGTTATCAGTAAGATGACTGTAAATACCCGTAAATAACTAAAAATTTACGGTATTTTATTGAAAATAAACTTGGAATATCTCAAAAGTTTCCTACACTTGAGATAGCAACACATTTTTGTTGCTAACTAACCAAAGGAAAAGATTATGAGATTATTAAGAGCATTAATTGATATTATTAAGTTCCCCATAAAAGAAAAGGTCGTCGCTTGTCGCAATATTGTTTTCAAAATGACCGCTAATCCTTATTTCCAACAACCGTATATATCATTGGCAGATTTTACATTAGCAATTAATGCATTAGAAGCCGCTATCATTGCCGCTGATGATGGTAGCCACACTGCTAAATCGAATATGCATGATAAAGCAGCGGTGGTAGACAATTTTATTAGGGTATATGCGCAATATGTTAATCAAGTAGCAAATGGAGATGAAACTATGCTATTAAGTAGTGGATTTAATATTAGCAAAGATACACCCTCCGTTTCAAAGCCGATTTTATCAGTGGTTGACGGCTTACATTCAGGTGAGCTTAAATTTATAACAAAAGCCATTTATGCTGCTGGGGTTTATATATGGCAGATATATATTGGTGGTATACCCACGTTAGAGTCTGATTGGAAAACCGTTGAGATGACTACTTCGGCATCTTATCTATTAAAAGACTTAGAGGTAGGAACGCTGATAGGTGTAAGAGTTGCAGCCATTACCCCATCAGGTACTACCGAATTTTGTGTCCCCGTTGTAAAGCTCGTTAATTAAAAAGCGTATTAAAGCTTTAAGTGCAATACTTAAAGCTTTTTTAGTGCGTAATTCAACAAGGCTATAACACTTAAACTTACGATCTATTACTCAACTCATTGTCCCAGTATTTAAACTTGAGGCTTAACACTTAAATTTGAGGGTTGATATTGAATTCTATGGA
>CAIQNQ010000269.1 GCA_903873165.1 uncultured Methylococcaceae bacterium
CTTGCGAGTGTCATAGAAACCTGTCGAATACGTCAACAGTGTCCTTGGCGTTATTTAGAATCTGTGATTAATAATCGCCGAGCTGGTTTTCTTGCACCCTCTTTGCCAGCCGTTATAAGCTAGGGGGTGTGAATGGTTACATTGAAAAGCTCACCCACCTTAGATTCAAGTTAAGACTTTTCTAGTGTAGGACATTCATCAACTAACACCATTTCTGCCAATAAAGTCTCTGGCGCAATATCTTGTTCGTGAGGCCATGTCACCGCACCAAACATAATACCGACTTGATTAAAGTAATGGATATTTTGTAATTCTTTAAATACACCTTTATCAAGGTATGGATTAAGATCAAATATACCTTTTTGTTTATTTTCTATCTCGACATAAATACGATAATCAGGCAAAGGTTTGACTAACTTCACATCCCAATACATAAAAACCTCATAACGGATCAATCTTATAAGGGTTTTCATTGCTAGTGGCTAGCTCCCAGTCGGCCATTAACTCATCATGATGTAGTTCTATCCATGCCTGCACCAGGCGTAATTGCTTACGAGGCAATTCACCCGCCAATACTTCACCATCAGCAATATCGATTGACGCTTCATACTCTGCATACTTAGCATGAATATGTGGCAAATTATGATGCTTATTATCTAGCAAATACATGCGAATAATAATTCCATAAAACATTGATATAATGGGCATCAGCAAATCCAATTATTGAAGAAGTCTTCCTGATTCTATCATGAAAATAGACTTTGAAATTGACGGGTTAATCAAACCCCTTATATTTTTAAAGCGTAAGATGATCTTCAAGCAACAAAATCCAGATATACAATCACAACGGCTATGCAAGGTGGTTTATGTATTATGCAGGCAGGCATAGAATCTATGTAAGCACGCGCAATCATCATACGAGCAGGCCTAAACACTACGCAAGATCGCCTAGCTACTATGCAGGCTAGCCTAAGGGTTATGCGAGCTTGCATAGCCGCGATGCAGCAGGCCTAGCTCCTGTGCAAGCCGACCCAGTCGTTATGCGTGCTTGCAGGGTATCTAGCCAGATCACATAACGCCTGTGCAAACCTGCACAGCCACTGTGCAAGCTCGCATAGGCACTGTGCGAGCCTGCATAGCTAATATGACTCGATTACGCTTTATCGTAATCACGCTTAATGCTGAAGTGTCACAAAACAAAATCATCCGCGATCTTCCAGTATCAATGCAGAAACAGTCTTACCAGAATCTTGTAATTTAAAACTTGCGCCTGCTGGTTTTCCACCTTGCCAACTTGCAATTCCTGATGCAAGTAAGCGTGAGATACCCGTACTTTCAATTGATTGCACACCAATAATCTTTGCTACCACCTTGCGATGTGATGTTAGTTCTATTTGTTGTCCGGATTGTGCTTTAGAGATATAGCTGGATAAATGAGACTTAAATTCACGCATTGAAACTTGCATTTTAGACCTCTTTATTGATAAGAATAAACAATTGTGGTCTTTTTATGTTTTTAAAGCAAGAGTAATGTGGCTAATCAGTAATTTGATTCCCAAACCGCCCTAATTGATATTTTAACGTTATTTAAAACCATTTAAGCACTCAACAAGTGTTGGACACTGCCCCCCCTCAATCAAACATCAATATTTTTACGCTTTTTTTACAAGGTAATCTGTAGACTGTTCCACATGCCAGCAATCAACTGAGGTTTTAAGGATGGATAAAGCGTATTTACTATTAACAGCGGTCTTTTTTGTAATGACTGTTTTATTGACCACTGCTTGTGAAACTTTGAGGAAATAATCATGAGTTGGATTTATGTATTGAGCGGCGGACTTGCGTTTGCCATCTTCATTTACTTGGTGGTGGCATTATTTTATCCGGAGAAATTCTAATGACGGCACAAGGTTTTTTACAAATCAGCCTTTACATCGTTACCTTGCTGCTACTCGCCAAACCGCTAGGGACTTACATGGCTAAGGTTTATCAAGATAATTCAGAAGGCAGTGCACATTGGTTAGCGAGTATCGAAAATTTGTTGTATCGCCTGAGCGGTATCAATGCTGACCAAGAAATGCGCTGGGGGCAATATGCCCTAGCCTTGCTGGCCTTTAACTTAATGGGCTTTTTTGTTGTGTACGGCTTACAACGCTTTCAGGATGTACTGCCCCTAAACCCCCAAGCACTTCCGGCCATATCACCCGATTCGTCTTTCAATACGGCGGTCAGCTTTATCACCAATACTAACTGGCAAGGGTATAGTGGTGAAGCAACGCTGAGTTACTTAACTCAAATGTTAGGTCTAACTGTCCAGAATTTCGTTTCAGCCGCAAGTGGCATGGCGGTATTAGTAGCACTGATTCGAGGCTTTGTGCGTCGCAACAGTAATAGCCTTGGCAACTTCTGGGTGGATATGACGCGTAGCACTTTATACATTTTATTGCCGTTATCATTATTGCTGTCCTTTGTATTGGTAGGACAAGGGGTTGTCCAGACCTTTAAGCCCTATCAAACTGTTAAATTGCAAGAAAGCATCAGTTACTCAATACCCAAATTAGACGACGCTGGTAAAACAATACTGGATGACGAAGGCAAACCCTTCGTTGAAAACCTGCAAACGAATGAGCAAACGTTAGCCTTGGGGCCGGCGGCTTCACAAATCGCCATTAAACAATTAGGCACTAACGGAGGTGGCTTCTTCAACGTAAACTCGGCTCATCCCTTTGAAAACCCGACTCCACTCTCCAACTTCCTAGAAATGCTGGCTATTTTATTGATCCCTGCGGCATTTTGTTTCACCTTCGGTTTAATGGTGGGTGACACTCGCCAAGGCTGGGTCATATTAGGTGCGATGACGCTTGTTTTAGTAACATTGATTTTTGTCACCGTACCGGCAGAACAAAATGGCAACCCTGTTTTAACCACCTTGGGTATCGATCAAACAGCATCGACGCAGCAAGCGGGTGGCAATATGGAAGGCAAAGAAACTCGCTTCGGTATTGTAAATTCAGCCCTGTGGGCGGTTGTCACTACAGCGGCCTCAAATGGCTCAGTCAATTCTATGCATGATTCTTATACGCCAATTGGAGGCATGGTGCCTATGTGGTTAATGCAATTAGGTGAAGTCATTTTTGGTGGGGTCGGTTCTGGCCTGTACGGTATGATTGTCTTTGCCATTGTCGCTGTGTTTATTGCGGGCTTAATGATAGGGCGCACACCTGAATACTTGGGCAAGAAAATCGAAGCCTATGAGATGAAAATGGCCGCCATTATTATTCTCATCCCACCCTTGATGGTATTAGGCGGCACAGCTATCTCCTTAACATTAGCCGTTGGTAAAGCGTCTATTTTCAATCCAGGCGCACACGGTTTTAGCGAAGTGCTGTATGCCTGGTCATCAGCTGGAAACAATAATGGCAGTGCTTTTGGCGGCTTGTCAGCCAACGTGCCTTATTACAACTTTATGCTGGGCTTAGCCATGTTGTTCTCTCGCTATTGGCTGATGGTTCCGGTATTAGCGATTGCTGGATCACTCGCCGCTAAGAAAAAGGTTCCGACGGGCCTAGGTACATTACCCACTCATACACCACTATTCGCGTTATTACTCATTATTACCGTGTTGATGGTTGGCGCCTTAACCTTTATCCCCGCATTAGCTTTAGGCCCGATTATTGAGCATTTGCAAATGCTCGGCCAACATTAAAACAAGGCAGGAAACACCATGACAAGCAATCCTATTTCAACGTCTTTATTTGATCGACACATCTTGCAACAAGCGTGTTTAGACGCTTTTGCCAAACTAACTCCGCAACAACAATGGAAGAATCCAGTGATGTTTGTGGTCTATCTTGGCAGTATTTTAACCACTGTTTTATGGCTGCAAGCACTAAAGGGGCAGAGCGAAGAGTCAGCAGATTTTATTTTAAGCATTACGATCTGGTTATGGTTTACAGTATTATTCGCCAATTTTGCGGAAGCCGTCGCGGAAGGTCGAAGCAAAGCCCAAGCTGCCTTTTTACGTAACGCCAAGCGTGATATCGCCGCAAAAAAACTAGATGAAGCAAAATATGGCAGTAACTACACTAAAATCGCTGGCTCTAGTTTGCGAAAAGGTGATGTAGTATTAATTGAAGCTGGCGATTTTGTACCGGGTGATGGTGAAGTCATCGAAGGGGTCGCCTCAGTCGATGAAAGTGCCATTACTGGCGAAAGTGCCCCTGTTATCCGAGAATCCGGCGGCGACTTTAATTCTGTGACAGGCGGCACTCGGGTATTATCGGACTGGTTAGTGGTTCGCATTTCAACCAACCCTGGAGAAACTTTTCTGGATCGGATGATTGGCATGGTTGAAAGCGCGAAACGCCAAAAAACCCCTAATGAAATCGCCTTAACTATCTTATTGGTTGCCCTAACCCTCGTCTTTTTAATGGCAACCGTTACTTTACTCCCCTTCTCATTGTACAGCGTAGAAACAGCCGGGAGCGGGCGTCCTATCTCTATTACCGTATTGGTGGCTTTATTAGTTTGCTTAATTCCAACGACGATTGGTGGCTTATTATCTGCCATCGGTGTAGCGGGTATTGGTCGGATGATGCAAAAAAATGTCATCGCCACTTCGGGTCGAGCAGTAGAAGCCGCAGGTGATGTTGATGTGTTATTACTCGACAAAACCGGCACTATCACCTTGGGTAATCGCCAAGCTTCAGGCTTTTATCCCGTTAAAGGAGTCACTGATCGTGAATTGGCTGATGCGGCACAATTAGCCTCACTGGCTGATGAAACCCCAGAAGGCCGCAGTGTGGTCGTATTAGCGAAACAAAAATATGCTATTCGAGAGCGCGAGATTAATAATCTAGGTGCGACTTTTATTCATTTTAGTGCCCAAACTCGCATGAGTGGGGTTAACTTGGATGGACGACAAATCCGCAAAGGAGCTGCTGATTCAATATGCGAATACATTACCCAGCAAGGCGGCACAGTCCCTCAAGAACTCAAGAAAATTGTCGATGATGTTGCGCGTCGGGGCAGTACGCCCTTGGTGGTATCTGATGACGCAAAAGCCTTAGGTGTGATCGAATTAAAAGACATTGTCAAAGGCGGCATCAAAGAACGCTTTATAGAACTGAGAAAAATGGGCATCAAAACCATCATGATTACTGGTGACAATCGCCTAACCGCTGCGGCAATCGCAGCCGAAGCGGGTGTTGATGATTTTCTCGCCGAAGCCACACCAGAAGCTAAGCTGGCATTAATTCGCCAACATCAAAGTGACGGTCGATTAGTCGCGATGACTGGCGATGGTACTAATGACGCCCCTGCATTAGCACAAGCGGATGTTGCCGTAGCCATGAATAGTGGCACTCAAGCCGCCAAGGAAGCGGGGAACATGGTGGACTTAGATTCTAATCCGACTAAATTGATTGAAATTGTGGAAACGGGTAAACAAATGTTAATGACGCGTGGCGCATTAACTACCTTTAGCATTGCCAACGATGTCGCTAAATACTTCGCCATTATTCCAGCGGCTTTTGCTACCACCTATCCAGCCTTAAATGTACTAAACGTGATGGGCTTGGCAACGCCCGCAAGTGCCATTTTATCGGCCGTTATTTTCAATGCCTTGATTATTATTGCGCTGATTCCACTGGCGTTAAAAGGCATAAAGTACCAAGCCGTTGGTGCAGAAAAATTACTGCAAAACAATCTATTAATCTACGGTGTTGGGGGCTTAATTGTGCCTTTTATTGGCATCAAGGTGATTGATTTATGTTTAGTTGCAATGAATTTGGTATAAGGAACAAATATGACTACCTACTTAAAACCCGCTTTAATCCTGTTATTGCTGTTAACCCTAGTGACTGGCGTTATTTATCCTGCCTTAGTGACGGTGTTTGCACAAACATTATTTAATTTTCAAGCTAACGGCAGTTTACTTAAAAATCCCCAAGGCCAACTCATCGGCTCGGAACTCATTGGGCAAAGCTTTAGTGATCCCCACTATTTTTGGGGACGACCCTCGGCAACTGGCCCGTATCCATACAATGCGGCTGCCTCTAGTGGCTCTAACTTAGGCCCGACCAATCCAGCGTTAAGCGCCGCTATTTCTGCTCGCATTCAAGCTTTAAAAACGGTTGATCCTGATAACAAACTTCCCATTCCTGTAGATTTAATAACGGCTTCAGGTAGCGGATTAGACCCACATATCAGCCTTGCCGCCGCCGAATATCAAATCAATCGGGTTGCTAAAATGAGAAAGCTTGATGAAGAGATACTGCGAGAATTAGTCGATGCCTATACAGAAGATAGACAGTGGTTTGTGTTTGGCGAACCTAGAATCAATGTTTTAAAGCTAAATATTGCGCTAGATCAACAAGCTGTTAACTCAAAATGAATATGGAACGCCCAGACCCTGATCAACTGTTGGCTCGCGTTGAAAGAGATCAAGCAAAATCAAAACGCGGTCGCTTAAAGATATTTTTTGGTGCGGCGGCTGGCGTTGGTAAAACATTTGCGATGTTGCTGGCGGCTCGAGAACGCCGTCATGAAAATATTGATGTGCTGATTGGCGTGGTCGAAACCCACGGTCGCAAAGAAACGGCTGCCTTATTAGACGGACTAGAAACATTACCGCCTCGAGAAATCGCTTACAAAGGCACGGTGCTGCACGAATTTGATATCGATGCCGCCTTAAAACGCCGTCCAGCGATTATCTTAGTGGATGAATTGGCGCATTCCAACGCACCCAGTTCCCGACACCCCAAACGCTGGCAAGATATACAAGAATTACTCGATGCGGGTATTGATGTGTATACCGCGTTAAACGTACAACATTTAGAAAGCTTGAATGACGATATTGGGCAAATTTCAGGAATTCGAGTTTGGGAAACAGTACCCGATACGGTTTTTGAAGAAGCTGATGAGGTGGAATTGGTAGATTTACCACCCGATGAATTACTACTCAGACTTAAAGAAGGCAAGGTCTACTTACCCCAACAGGCGCAAGAAGCCGTCAATCATTTTTTTCGCAAAGGCAATCTAATTGCCTTACGGGAGTTATCATTACGCCAAACGGCTAATCGTGTTGATGCCCAGATGCTGGATTATCGTGAAGACAATGCGATACAGGAAGTTTGGCAGGTCAGTGATCGTATTTTAGTATGTATTGGCCCCAATGCTTTAGCCGAACGTTTAGTACGGGCCGGCAAACGTTTGGCAGCCAGCTTACATGCTGAATGGATTGTGGTTTATGTCGAAACCCCTGAATTGCAAAGACTACCCGCAGTAAAGCGAGACGGCATTTTACGAATTTTGCGTTTGGCAGAGCAACTCGGCGCGGAAACGGTGACCCTTAGCGATCCAGCAATGAGTGAAGCACTGATCCGGTTTTGTCGAGAACGTAATATCAATAAAATCGTAATCGGTAAACCGAGTCGACGTGGATGGCGGCGATGGCTGATGGGTTCAGTCGTTGATGTCTTAATCAGTCACGCGCATAACATTAATATTTACCTTTTAGGCAGTCCTCAACTTCGGGAGCGTAATGACTTACCACCCGATCTGACATTATTCAAAAAAAGTCCATTACCCGGACTCAATCAACGCACATTAGCTAAAAACCAAAAACGCTTTGGCGGCTATTTTTGGGCTACCGCCGTCACGCTCTTAAGTTCGGCAGTGGGGCAGTTAATGTTTGGGCACCTCGAATTAGCCAATTTAGTCATGGTGTATTTATTGGGGGTCGTTTTTGTAGCGACCCGTTTTGGCCGTGGCCCCTCGATTCTTGCATCCGTCTTAGGCATCGGCTTTTTCGATTTCCTTTTTGTACTACCCTACTATAGTTTTTCGGTATCTGACAGCCAATATTTAATTACCTTGTTAGCAATGCTGGTGGTTGGTATTGTGATCAGTAATTTAATGATTAATGTCCGCTCACAAGCTAAAGTCGCTTCTCATAGAGAACGCCGCGCCGCTGCGTTATATTCGATGAGCAAAGAATTAAGTAATACCCAATCAGAAGAAGAAGTCGTTAACATCGCGGTGAAACACCTGTATTCAGAATTTACTAGCCTCAATGTGATTTTGTTCCCCGATGGCTATGGGCATATTATTTATCCTAAACAACACGGTGATAAAGTGTCATTACGTGGGGCCGATTTAAGCGTTGCACAATGGGTGTTCGATCATAACGAAATTGCCGGGCAAGGCACTAACACCTTACCCGGAGCCGAAGCAGTCTATTTTCCTATTTATAACGAAGATAAGGTGCTAGGCGTGTTGGCCTTGTTACCCGTTAATCTACGCCGCATATTTTTACCTGAACAACAAAAACTATTAGATACATTTTTAGGTCAGATAGGCCAAGCAGTCGCAAGAATCCGTTTTTCTGAACAAGCCCGTTCCACCCAAATGCAAATGGAAGCTGAACGTTTGCGAAACTCCTTGCTAAGTGCCATTTCTCATGATTTGCGCACCCCATTAGCAACAATCATTGGTTCAGCAAGCGCCATCGTGCAAGAAAACAGTCAATTAAACCCTACAGATATCTTAGCCCTAGGTCATGGTATTGTTGATGAGGCAGAACGCATGTCTAATCTGATCAACAATATATTAGACATGGCCAGATTAGAATCGGGAGTCTTGGAACTGAATAAACAGTGGTATCCGCTGGAAGAAATTATTGGTACGGTGTTATCTACGTTACATAAGAAACTGATCGACAGGCCTGTTAAAGTTAAGCTACCCAATGGCATACCTATGATATGGGCTGATTCTCTTATGATTGAACAAGTTTTAATTAATCTGTTAGAAAATGCGCTGCGTTATTCCCCGTTGGGTAGCGAACTTGAGATTAGTGCTGAAATTGATCTCTCTTGTGTGCAAGTTAGTGTGGCTGATCGTGGTATTGGCATTCCGACAGGAAAAGAAGCCCAACTCTTTGAGAAGTTTTATCAAACTCACCACGAATCAGCCCAAAGTGGAGTAGGCTTAGGTTTAGCTATTTGTAAAGCCATTATTGATGTACATGGCGGTAAAATTTATGCCCGTAATCGCACCGAAGGTGGAGCTGAATTTATTTTTACCTTACCTGTAGAGCAAGCGCCACCCACTGTAAATCCAGAAGAATAATACGCGCACCAAGGATATTTTTATATGGCTAAAACAGATCCGGTTATTATCGTAATTGAAGATGATCCCTCGATTCGGCGCTTTCTACATACCAGCCTTAGTACACAAGGTTTTAAAGTGTTTGAGGTGGATACAGGTAAAAAAGGCATAGTCGAGGTGGGTGTGCGCAAACCTGATTTGTTAATACTGGATTTAGGCTTACCCGATATGGATGGTGTCGATATTATTAAAACGATTCGCTCTTGGTCGACAGTCCCCATCATTATTTTATCTGCCCGCAGTGATGAACAGCAAAAAATACACGCATTTGACGCAGGTGCTGATGACTACCTCACCAAGCCATTTGGTTTTGGGGAGTTATTAGCCAGAATACGTGTAGCACTTAGACATTCAATGCGACCCTATGAGCAAAGTCAAACTGATATTTTTATCACGGGTAATCTAAAATTTGATGCCGTTAACCGCGTAGTCTGTGTCGATAATCAAGAAGTCCACCTTACCCCGATTCAATATCGATTATTAATGGTATTGGTGAAAAATGCCGGAAAGGTATTGACGCATCAACAAATCCTCAAAGAAGTATGGGGGCCATCCTTCAAAGAAAACGCGCACTATCTGCGCATATATATGAGCCAACTCCGCCAAAAACTTGAAGCAGACCCCGCTCAGCCAAAACTATTATTGACTGAATCAGGTATAGGTTATCGCTTAAAGGTGTGGTAGAAAGTATTGGATTAAAAAGGCTATGTGCATTATAGGGTGGGGAATCAAAACGGCCCGTGTGTTTAAAACGTGCCGATTTATACAGAACATGGTTGGAATGTTTAGGAACATATTCGGTGGGTATTTGTATAAATTTGTCTATTTATCGATGGCTGCAATGTGCCAATTTGCGACCTTCAAGGTTGATGTATGAATGGCTGGTTTATTTCAGAAATTATACGTTTGACTCCGAATTAACCGACAGCTGAAGCTAAAACGTAAGCTGTCAGAATGAAGAACGAGCATCGTTGAACTTATTTGTTAGGCAAAGCTTCCATCGCTGAGGTTTATTCCTTGTTCTTCAAACTGTTGCACCAAAATATTCTTATGTTGCTCGACTTGTGCATCTGATAACGCATAGTTTGTGCTGATAAATCGAAACCAAAGAGGTTTCAACCCTATTCTGATGGCAGAATCAAGTTCCTATATTTCTTTATGCTTACTCAAGCTTTTTTTATAATAGTCTCTTGGGTAGACCAGTCCACTTGGTTAGCTCCTAGCTGATTTGTAAGTTCCGCAGCACGGACAATCGTCAGATTTACGTAAACAAACAATTTGGCATTTACTTCACCATAAAGCCGATAAAAGAAGGACGTGACACCGGCGCAAAAAATCGAAACTCTTTCAAAAGGTGGCGGGTATTGATCACTAGTATTGTGTGCATAAATATATTTGTAAATATCAAATAAAGCTGCTCCAATGCTTTTGAGAATGATCTCTTGGCTTATGGGGTCAATAAACTCCTTTATCGATTTTACTGTTCGTTTACCAAATGAGATCAAAGTTATAAACAATCTAGCACCGTAAAAATCTGCCCATGATTCTAAGGCCATTGAATCGAGATTGTCACTATCTTCAGTACTGTTATGGCGATGAAGGTAATGCGCAAACTCATGACAAGCGATAATCGCAATATAAAAGAGATCACTTAAATTGTTCGGCTCAAAACTAGATAGATCCTTCGAAAAGCGAATCCTCTCATTATTATCTTTTCCAACATATACAGCATGATGTACTGAATCGGAATCAAATTCCATTTTTATGCTGAGCTTGTTATAAAAGAAGAAGTTCTCTAGGTCACTTGCCAAATTTTGAATGATCGTCCTTCCATTCATTCGAACTGCTGCCACATTATTCGTGCCTAATGACATACCTGAAAAACGGGACGGCGATAACTGCGGAGCTTTTTGGGGTCAAGTTGATACGCTGGTTATACATTAACACTCCCTAAAATTTTGTAGTAATGATAAAAGCCTTATTTATGCTGATCTGAGAAACGATCTTGTAGCTCTGTATCGCGATTCAATTCAAACCCCATAAACTCGTACAGTATTTGTTTGTTATTTTGATAAAAACCCTCTAGGTCTTCATCTGGCTCAAGCTTTATTCTATTGTTGTTCCTGTAATAATATTGCACGCATTTGGGGTGTTTTGATAAGCTTTCTTTTTTAAGAAAATAATAAATAATAGATTCTTTTATTGGTACTTCAAATGAGTGATTGTAGATTTTTTTTGAGCATATCCCAGCCGAAATAAATAATTTTTTTCGAATAGAGGGATTCTTAAACTAGGACTAAGCTAAGGCTATTGCTGAGTCTAGCTCCTCAACCGCAAATCTATAATCATCGCTATACGTAATATCAATGATTTTTGCTGGATATAGTCTTGAAATTTCCGTGAACATTGATAAGGAATCAATGTGTTTTAAATCGATCATTTCGTCTGATATTTCGTGCTCTATGTATCCATTTGTTTTTTGATAATGGACATTTAACTCACTGACTAGTATGTTAATACGATCTTCATGGAATGCGCTTAGCCTATAGTTGTTGATTATATTGATTTTCGTGTTTCTTATATTGACATTCATAATCTCATTCCTTCATAGTTGTATAACGAGAAATTAGATAGTTTCCGTATACCGAAAATTGATCATGGAAACAATAATTTTTTGATTAGCATATACATTGCCCTTCTGTATATCATTGGAGCCAAATAGATATGGCAGCTAAACATAAAATTGCTAGCATTGAACAGATTAGGCGATAAACTAAAAAGGGTCGAAAAAAGACAATTCAGTCCCCAACCAAATTATGAATTATCCAAAAATCAAATTCCAACCCCATTTTGCAAATATCTATTAAAAATTAAACTGACTGACGAACTCTTTAGACGCTATCTCAATGCCGTTTTTATAACAGGCAATAGCGTTATCTTTGTCATCTTGAGCAAACAACAAATCGCCTAGCAATTGATAAGCCTGCACTGTAGGTTCTGCAGCAATACTTTTAGCTAAATAACTTTCTGCTTTTAGTGTATCACCCGCCTTAATAGCCAACTTACCCAGTAATGCCAATAAGATAGGATTTTCTGGATGTAAATACGCCCATTTCTCAGCAACTTCTAATTGTTTAATTACATTGTTAGAATCAATAGTGCCGTACAAGACGACTAAAGTATCATCCCAAATAGTTGCCAATGTATTTGCTAACTCATCTTCAACTTGCACACCTAAGCCGGCATTAATCATAGCGGCAAAATAAACAACCGAAATTGAAACGATATTTTTAATAAACGGTGGTGTTTCAAGCCACAAGGCTTGTAGTGATTCTAAATTTCCGGCTTGGACAGACTGTTGAAGTAATTGATTAAAAGCCTCAATTTCAAGCTCTCTGACTTCATTTTCCATTAAGACTTGATTAGTATGCAGACTTGGCAACAAAGCCCTTAGACCATGCCAATCACCCAAACTCTGATAGGTTTGATGCATTAACTTTAAAACAGTTGCATGGGTCGGATCGATACTGTGTAAGCGCGTTAAAGTTTCTAAGGCTTGCTCAAACTGATTACCGGACAAACTTAGTTCTGCGTGAGTAAGGCCAATTAACACACTTGAGTCAGGAGAGTGATCAGTTGCTTTCTTTAAATACTCATCACGTTTATCAAAAGCACCCCGAGATTGCGCAGCTCTAGCAGCAGTTAAATAATGGAGTAACGGCGCACCACTGTGTGACACATGTTTAATTAAAACATTTTCAGCTCTTTCCCAGTTACCTTCAGCTGAATCCACTAATCCGGCAATCAGTGCTTCTTGAGAACGATTAAACTTTACGTTTCTACCCTTAGTCTTTAATCGTCCAGGCAGTCTAATCAAATAACCTATGGTTCTAAAAAACACATAAAACACATAAAACGTCAGAATTTGCCCTACCACAAACACCACAAAAGACGCTTCTATGGACCAACTCCCAATGCCCAATAAGGCATAACCCGGCCCATCAAAACTTTGTAATAGGTTATAAACTACCAATGCAGTTGCAATCGTCAGTAACAAAGGCCCCAGATAATAAAATAGCTTTTTCATCGAAAATCTCTCATTTCTTTTCTGGTTTTGCCACTGCGGGTGCTGCTTCAGTTGGCTTAGTAGAGCTAATTTTATCTGCTGCTGGCTCAACAAGTTCCGCTGGCTTGACTGCCGGCTCAACAGGGGCTTCCGGTTGAATCGCCTTATCAGTTTCAATTCTTAATTTAGTAATATCTCTAAGCATTTTTAATGATTTACTAATATCAGGAAACTGACTATGAATTTTGATCTCACTAAATTGCTCTAAATCAGCAATAAACTTCTTCGCATCCGCATCATCAAGAAAGTGCTGTTGCACCCACTTTTTTGCATCCGCTAAACTTGATTTAAATAATGCTTCATTATGCTGAACCAAAGCAATCTTAACCATTTCCAGTTTAACTTTTAACTGTTCATGAATAAACTCAGCTTCTTCGGGTGTCAAAATCTCTTTAACTTCATGCTTAGTGTGCCTTATGGTGACTACACCTTTAATATGAGACAAGGCAGAATCTAGCGCCCCTTGATCTTCTGGCTCTTTTGATTGCTCAGGTGCTGAAAGCGCTTTGCCTGTGTAGGGTAATAATAAAACTAATTGATCAACATGGTCTTGAAGTGATTGCAGCGAGGCATAGATACCAACAACATCAGGCACGATTACTTTTTGAATATCAGAAAGTTCATGGGCAATTTCTTCACGGACTTTAAAAGTTGCCGCATCACCACTTTCTCTTAAGCGTTGATCCGAAGCTTCAAGCGCTTCACGGGTAGTATTAACATCACCTATTAGATATAGACGTTCATTGGCAACACTTAATAAATATTCTGCATCGGCAATTAACCAATCGCCGCGCGTTTTACCGAGTTGTCTTTGCACGCCTACTATTGAATCATTTAAATCTTTACGGGTGCTTTCAAGTTTCTCATTATGTAACTGAGAAAAATCAGCGAGGGTCTTAGTAAAATGGGTATCTTTGCCAGCAATATTGGCTTCCATTGCGGCTATCTGGCTTTGAATCGCAACCAGTTGGGATTGATAATCCGCAATTTGCTTAGACATTTCCCCCTTAACTTCACCACCTAAACCTTCTTGTTTATCACGCAATTGCGTAAAAAAATAAAAGCCAGCACCGGCTAAGGCAATAACAATAAAAAGGATTACAACACCAAACCACAAACCGCTTTGCGAACGTCGCATTGATTTAGTCTCGTTCTGATATTGTTCTTGTTGTTCACTCACTTCGGCCACACTCCCCCCCTTTTACACTCAATTACTGTATGAAGAATTGCTAAATCTGAAGGGCTTTTAGCCACTGCAATTCTTTCAAAGCCAATTTCGGCTGCTATTATTCTAATTCTATGACTTACAACCACTACTGGCACTTCCAACAAGTGCTGCTTACACGTTTCACCCACCAACTTTACCAAATTTTGCAATGCTTCTGCACTGGTTATCGTAATGATAGCCAGCATACCTTGTTTCAATAACTGCAAAAGTGCAGAATTATCAACGGTAGGCATCACCCGTTTATAGACATTTAAATAGTCAACTATTGCGCCTCTATTTTGCAATACATTGGCTAATTCTTCTCGTCCTCCTTGACCACGAACAATCAAAAATCGTTGTGCATTTACCTGAGCAAACTCAGGCTTTGCTAACAAAGCTTCACTAGCTGCGCCATTTTCTACTACCAAATCAACTAAATATCCAGCTTTATGTAAAGCTTGCTCCGTTGCTTTACCTATCGCCGCAACTCTAAGGGATTTAAATTTTTTTATTCTATCACTATCTGAATAGTAACCGTGCATAGTTACTGCATTAGTACTTATAAAAATCAGCCAATCATAAGCCTCTAAGTTGACATTCGCCACCTGATTCGCTTCTAAATCAGTTAATTCCACAATCTCTAGGGTCGGAAACTTAACAGCGACACCACCCGCCTCTTCTATCAACCGGATCAAATTCTCTGCTTGATGTGCAGGCCGAGTCACTAAAACGCAATCGCCTTGCAAACTAATCATTATTTAAACAAGGCTTGTAAAATTTTGTCTGCCCCTTGTGATAGCAAATCTTCCGCTATTAATCGCCCAAGTGCTTCAACTTGGTCTACCGAACCCATTTTCTCAGCACGATAAATTAAACGACCATCAGGACTACCGACTAATCCTCTCATAAAAACCTGACCGTTTTCTAACACAGCAAAACCCGCAATCGGCACTTGGCAACCACCGTTTAAACGTGAATTCATTGCGCGTTCTGCCGTTACACATAATCCAGTCTCATTATGATGCAATGCCTTTAACATCTCATTGATTTCAAGGTCATCAACACGACATTCTATGCCAATAGCACCCTGTCCAACCGCAGGAAGACTAACGCTGACAGCTAATGATTGCGTAATACGTTCAGCCATGCCTAACCGTATTAAACCTGCAGACGCTAATATTATTGCATCATAATCCTCGGCATCCAACTTTGCTAAGCGCGTATTAACATTACCTCTTAATGGAATAACCTCAGCATTTGGAAAGAGTTCTTTTATTTGGCACTCTCGACGCAAACTCGATGTGCCAATTCGGGAATTTAGGGGTAAATCTTTAAGATTTGCAAATCGATTTGAGACAAACGCATCGCTGGGGTCTTCCCTTTCTAATATAGCAGCCAAATGTAAGCCTTCAGGAAACTCCATCGGCACATCTTTCATAGAATGTACGGCAATATCAGCATCCCCAGCCAACATGCCTTCTTCGAGTTCTTTAACGAATAAGCCCTTACCACCCACTTTTGCTAAGGGCGCATCCAAAATCTTATCGCCACGCGTGACCATTTTAACTAGCTGCGGCGTGACTTCAGGAAAGGTACGCGACAACAACGCCGCTACGTACTCAGCTTGCCATAACGCTAAAGGACTTTGACGCGTTGCAATGCGTATAATTTTGTTTGTCAAAAAACGACCTCATTACAAAAAATGCGTCTATTGTAACCTTAATTTCAGAGTAATTTAATTTGATATTACAATAGCATTAGCCTATTTGCAATTACTGCCAGCCTCCACCGAGTGCTTTATAAAGATCAACCATCGCAACAATCTGTTTCTGTTTCGTTTCAATTAACTCTTTTTTAGCTTCCAAGGCATCTCTTTGGGTTAATAATACATCCAGATAATCAGTACGAGCCGATTTAAACAACTGATTAGCGACATCTATAGATTGCACTAAAGCATCAACCTGATTTTTCTTAAGTTGATAATTCTTATTTAAATTATCAATATTTGACAGCTGATTCGCAACCTCAACATACGCATTAATAATACTTTGCTCATACTCATACGCTGCTTGAATCTGCTTAGCATTAGCATTTTTGTACTCTGCTATTATGGCGTTCTTATTGATCAAAGGCGCAGCTAAATCGCCCGCTACAGAAGCCGCTAATGACTCTGGCGTATTGATCAGATACTTAAGAGCAAAAGCATCAAAGCCAACCCCGGCTTTAATACCGAAAGAGGGATAAAAGTTTGCTCTCGCCACATCAATATTCAAACTTGCTGCAGATAGCTCAAACTCCGCTTTGCGAATATCAGGTCTATTCTGTAATAATTGCGATGGAATACCCGCCTCAATACTTTTTTGCTTAATATCCATAAAACCGCTAGAAGACCTCGGAATCGGTTGAGGTGTTCTACCTAGTAGATAATTAATTCGATTTTCAGTCACTGTAATCTGCTGAAGTATTTCGTATTTTCTACTTTGATTTTTCGCTACTTCCGCTTCATAACGTTTTACCGCCAAGGTGGTGGTTCTTGCAAACAACTGTAGCTGCCTAACTATAGTCAAACCATTTTGTTGAATCTCAATGTTTTGTACTAGATTATCTAACTGATTATCTAATGCAAGTAACTCATAATAAGAATGTGCGACCTCAGCTACTAAGTTAGTCACCAAGAAGTTCTTACCCTCACTTGAAGCCATGTATTCAAACACAGCCACCTGTCTAGCATTTCTCAATTTTTTCCATACGTCTATCTCCCAACTAGAAAATAGCCCGAATTGATAATCTCCAACCAGGGTAGAAAAAGGCTGACCTGGGGCGATATTAAGATTATTCTCAACCGCACCACTGCGTGTAAAAGTACCTACTTTATCGCCTCCAGCACCCGCACCAAAATTGACAAATGGCAAATACGCCCCTTTACGTGCTTGAATTTCATTTTCTGCGACACTAATCCTCTGCAACAGCACGTTAACTTCTTTATTATTAACGACCGCAGTATCTATTAAACTTGATAAATGCGGGTCATCAAAAAAATCCTTCCATTTAACAATCCCGGAATTTTTCTTTTCTATAAGGTCTGCTTTAAAGGTATCAGGAAGTTTAGTCTCTTCTTTTTTAGGAGATAATTCAGGAATACCACATGCCTGTAACATCACCCCAACCGCAGTTAAAACGATAAGACGAGAAATTTTATTATTTGTCATCATCTACACCATAATGATAAGTTTCAGTTAGAGGGTTAACTTCTTCATTTTTAATTAAAGACTTACCTTCAATCATTTTGGCAAAAATATAATAAAGCCCTGGAATAATGATGACTCCAAACACCGTTCCAAATAACATCCCACCCAAAGAAGAAGTACCGATAGTCCTGTTACCCACCGCACCCGCTCCTGTTGCCATCGCCAAGGGCACTAACCCTGCAATAAAGGCAAAAGACGTCATCAAGATAGGTCTAAATCGCGCTTGAGCTCCAGCAATCGCCGCCTCTTTAACAGACATGCCTTGTGCTTGCTTTTGGACAGCAAACTCAACTATCAATACTGCGTTTTTACCCAGTAATCCAATAAGCATTATCATCCCTAATTGCGAATAAACATCGTTGGCAAGACCCAATGTTTTCAACAAGAAGAAAGCCCCGAAAATACCGGGAGGTAACGAAAGTAGCACGACTAGCGGCAAGAGAAAGCTTTCGTACTGCGCGGCTAACACTAAATAAACAAATAAGATAACAACCACGAAGATTTCAATCGCCTCAGTCCCTCTTTTTGCTTCATCAAAAGACAAACCTTCCCAGGCGATATCAAACCCTTTAGGTAATACCTCATCGGCGACTTCTTTAATCGCATTGATAGCATCCCCAGTGGTATAACCCGCTGCCGGTTCGGCACGAATAGCGGCCGAGTTATAAAGGTTATAGCGGGTAATTTCGTTTGGACCTTGCTTTTTCACCATAGTCATAAAGGCAGAGTATGGCACCATGTCGCCTTTGTCATTTTTGACGTAGTACTTCAGCACATCCTCAGGAAAACGGCGGAACTCAGGAAGTGCTTGCGCATAGACCTTAAAAAAGTTATTGAAACGAATAAAGCCCTGCTCATAGGTACTACCGATCATGATATCCAAATTATTCATGGCCTTTTCGATAGTAACACCTTTTTGCATGGCCAATTTGTTATCGATGACCAATTCGTATTGCGGATAATTCGCCGCATAAAACGTAAATAAGCCAGTCAATTCCTTACGTTTACGCAACGCATCCATGAGCGTATGGTTGATTTTATCGAACTCGAAATAATCCGTGTCTATGGTTTTATCTAATAACCGAAATGCTAAACCAGAAGCCGCACCGTAACCCGGTACTGCTGGCGGTTGAAAATACTCAATCACCGCACCCATGTCATGAGTTTTTTCTTCCAATTCATGAATCACATCCTGAACCGAATGTTTACGCTCAGACCAATCTTTTAGATTGATAATACAAGTACCTGCATTTGATCCACGACCTTCTGTCAGAACCTCATAGCCCGCCAAAGAAGAAACCGATTGCACACCGTCAATTTTTTCAGCGATCACTTCAAGCTGCCTTGCTACCTTGTTTGTTACCTCGATAGTTGATCCTGGAGGTGTTTGGATAATCGCATAAATCATCCCTTGGTCTTCACCAGGTATAAAACCAGAAGGTAAAGTTTGACTCACCGAAAAAATACCAAAGCAAAACACACCTAACACCGAGAAGGTGGCTAATCGGCGCATAACCACAGCATTAAGAATTTTAATGTATCGGCCTGTCACCTTTTCAAAAACGATGTTAAATCCATCTATGAATAGACTAATTGGCGTTTTGCGCTTATGTTGCCCATGCGTATTTTTTAAGATCATCGCGCACAACACCGGCGAAAGCGATAAGGCAACAACCGCTGAAATAACAATTGATGACGACATGGCGATAGCGAACTGTCGATAAAACACGCCCACCGGCCCTGACATAAAAGCAATCGGAATGAACACCGATACCATCACTAACGTTATAGCGATAATAGCCCCCCCAATTTCTCCCAATACTTTTTTCGAAGCCACATAAGGGGAGACATTTTCGGCTTCCATTTTCGCGTGTACCGCCTCAACCACCACAATCGCATCATCAACCACGATCCCGATAGCTAACACCAAAGCAAATAAGGTAATAAGATTTATCGACAGCCCGAACGCTGACATGACCGCGAATGCACCGACCAGCGAAACGGGGACTGCGAGAATAGGAATCAAGGTAGAGCGCCAGTCGCCTAAGAAAACAAACACGACCAAAGAAACCAGCACGAATGCTTCCGCCAAAGTATGTAGCACTTTTTCAATAGAGGCATCTACGAATCGAGAAACGTCGTAATTGATTTCGTAGTCCATGCCTTCGGGAAAAGTCTTTTTCAATTCTTTTAGCTTTTCCTTCACGTCCTCAATCACCGTACTAGCATTCGTACCATAATTTTGCTTAAGTACGATTGACGCCGAAGGAAACGAATCTTTATCAGAGTAAATATTATAAAACTCACTGTTTAAATCGACCTTGCCTATGTCTTTGATACGCAAGATCTCACCATTTGGATTGGCTCGAATAATAATATCCTCATATTCTTCTGGCTTATTAAAGCGACCTTTATACACCAACACATATTCTTTAGACTGAGCGGCTATACCCGTACTTTGACCTAGTCGCCCTGCACGACCGAGAATACTTTGACTTGATATGGCATCCATTACCTCATCTACCGAAACGCTATAAGCTCGCATCCGGTCAGGATTCAACCAAATCCGCATGGCATATTGACGAGCACCTAATATAGTTGCCTGAGCGATACCAAAAATACGCTGGATTTCTGGGAGCACATTGACATAAGCGTAATTAAATAACAGCTTCTGATCGGCGTTCTTGTCTTTACTGTACAGATTTACATACATAAGCATACTGGGCTGCACAAAATTAACAATAACACCTTCCAAGCGCACCAAATCAGGCAACCGACTCATCATCTGATCCACCCGCGTCTTTACGTTAACCATCGCGATATTGGGATCAACCCCCAGATTAAAATAAACCTGAATGGTTGATTCACCCGCACTGGTTGCGTCCGAGGTGATATACCTCATGCCCGGCACGCCGTTAATAGCGCGTTCGATCATAATCAAAGAAGATTTCACCAATACATCCGCACTGGCACCAGGAAAAGATAGCGACACAGTGACTCGCGGAGGCGCAATGTCAGGAAACTGGGCAATAGGCAAGGTTCGTATAGCGAGTGCTCCCATAAACAGAAACACAAGCGATAATACAATCGCCATGACGGGTCTTTTAATAAATATATTAAACATAATTAGTCTCTGATTAAAAGGTTACTCTGTATATAATTCAAGCTCTTCACGAACCTTTTGGGCTGGCTTTAAATCGATTTTCACCTCTTCTCCAGAATGCACTTTACGCAAGCCTTCAATCAGTATCTTGTCATCGTCTTGTAATCCTTCATTGATGATAAATAAATGTGGTATTTCAGCTTCAATCTTGATCATGCGTTGTTCCAACTTACCTTCTTTATTAATGATATAAACATAGTTTTTATCCATAATTTCAAACACCGCTTTTTGAGGTATTAGCAAAGCGTTTTTGTAGGGCTTAAGCATTAAAATCGTACCCGTCTCTCCATGTCTTAACAGTTTGTCAGGATTGGAGAATGTAGCCCGAAATTCGATATTACCCGCCGTATTATCAAAATCTGCCTCAATGGTTTCAATGACTCCGGTTTGATTAAATACCTCACCATTTGCCATTCTTAACTGCACCTTTCTAATGCGATCATCGCCAGAATGATGCATCTTGTAATCGATATATTCAGCTTCGGGAACGTTAAAATAAACCCATAATTTGCTGATATCCGACAAGGTGGTTAACAAAGACCCCTCATCTAAAAGACTGCCATTTCTAACCGCTAAATGGTCCATAATGCCGTCAAAAGGGGCATTAACATCTGTAAAGCCTAAGTGAGTTTCGGCCATTTTGACTTCGGCGTTCGCTTTATCTAATTTCGCTTTTGCTAAAGCTAACTCATTCTGAGAAACCACTTTTTGATCAGCTAACGCTTTAGTATTGAGATATTCAATATTCATCGTATTCGCTTCAGCTTGTTCTTTTAAAAGTTCTGCCTGATAAAGGTTCGGCATAATCTTGAACATGGGCTGACCTTTAGTTAGCATTTGCCCTTCATCTACAAAGATATTCTGCAAGTAGCCTCGCTCTAAGGCTCGAACTTCAATATGTCTAATCGCATGTATCTGACAAACATATTCTTTTGTGACTGAAGCATCTTCACGGAAGGGGCTGGTTGCCTCTAATACTGGCGAGGCCTCTTCTTTTTCAGCTTCATGTTGATTACAACCACTTAATAAAACGGCGATTATTCCTATAACTATCGATGCTTTAGTATTCATTTTTAGGAGATTTAAGGTTGAATTTTTAGACAAAGTCGGACTCATTAGCATATTAATTTTTTTTCGATGAAATGAACAGAGTAATCCCTATCAAGCAAAACCAATGCCAAACACCTACAAGGACAAAATCAAACACTTAATAAGATGTAACAAATGAAATCGGTTGAAATCAACCGCATTAAGTCATCTAAAAACTCAAAACCACCTTTAACCTTTAAAACAATAAGTCTTTTTGATCGAGTGTTTTTTATAAACTTAACTCAATATCCTGTAAAATTCATTTCTTTTTAAATACCAAAGCCCATGAGCCACCGGCACATCCCTCGATTAGCATTTACACCTGGAGAACCAGCAGGCATTGGCCCTGATCTATGCTTACAACTTGCTCAACAAGATTTACCCTATCAACTCATTGTGATAGCCAATGCCAATTTATTTCAGCAAAGAGCGCTTGAATTAAAGCTACCTATTCAAATCAAGGCATTTGACTCAAACGCCAAAAGAACATCTCACGTAGCTGGCAGCTTAACCGTAATCAATATTGACCTAGCCACAGCTGTTATCAGTGGAAAAACCAACCTTTTAAATAGTCCTTATGTTTTAGAAACCCTAAAAGTCGCCACACAAGGCTGTATCAATGGACTTTTTGATGCAATGGTGACGGGGCCAGTCGATAAAGGTATTATTAATGATGCAGGGATTGCTTTTAGTGGTCATACTGAATTTATTGCCGAAATAACGGGCGGATACCCCGTCATGATGTTGGCTACTCCAGGCTTACGGGTTGCCCTAGCCACCACGCACTTACCGCTTAAAGACATTAGTGCCGCCATTACTCCTGAATGTTTAAACAAGGTCATTAGCGTGTTAGAACATGATTTACGCACGCGTTTTAAAATACCTAAACCCAAAATTTTAGTCTGTGGGTTAAATCCTCATGCAGGTGAAAACGGGCATCTAGGCATGGAAGAAATTGAAATCATTACTCCCGTCATCAATAACTTTAAGCAACAAGGCATCAATATTATCGGCCCACTACCTGCAGACACTTTATTTACCCCTAAATATTTAGATACTGCAGATGCTGTGCTAGCCATGTACCATGACCAAGGCTTACCCGTGCTTAAATATCAAGGCTTTGGCAACGCCGTTAATATTACCTTGGGGCTGCCTATTATTCGCACATCCGTTGATCATGGCACCGCCTTAGATCTTGCTGGTACAGGCAAAGCTAATCTAGGTAGCCTACTATTTGCTATACAAACAGCCTTAACTATGATCACTCAATCTTCTTGATAACATGACACACACACCCCGCAAACGCTTTGGTCAAAACTTCTTACACGACCACAACATTATCTATAGCATTATCTCTAGCCTAAATGCCCACGCTAAAGATCATTGGGTTGAGATTGGCCCGGGCATGGGTGCCTTAACCGAGCCTTTATTAGCACAAGGTTTAAATCTTGAAGTCGTTGAACTCGACAGAGATTTAGTGGTGTATTTAAAAGATAAATTTAAAGCATATCCGCACTTACAAATTCACAGTGCCGATGCGTTAAGGTTTGATTTTGCTGCCCTCGCTAAAGACAATGAAAAACTTCGTGTGATAGGTAATTTACCCTACAACATTTCTACACCCTTGATGTTTCATTTACTCGACAATGCCAACTGCATTGAAGATATGCACTTTATGCTGCAAAAAGAGGTAGTGGACCGTATTTGCGCCGAACCGGGCAGTAAAAAATACGGCCGACTCAGCGTGATGATGCAGTATTTCTGTAAAACAGAACTATTATTTGATGTACCACCTGAAAGCTTCGATCCCGCACCTAAGGTCATGTCAGCTATTGTTAAGCTAATTCCACATGAACAACCACCTGTAGAAGTTAACGATCTGAAAATGCTGAACCGTGTTGTCGTACAGGCCTTTTCTCAACGTCGTAAAACGCTACGTAACTCTTTAAAAAAACTCCTTGATGAAGAGGCTATCAGCGCTTTGGGGATAGATCCTAATCTACGTGCCGAAGTAATTTCTCTCTCAGACTTTGCCAGACTCAGCAATTTGGTAACTGCAGATAACTTAAACGAGGACTGCGACAATTTGCCACATTCCATTTGTTAGACATTAACGATATTATAATACCAACTCTTGAGATGCAAATTCCTCCTCCTAGGAATTCAGAGTTTTATATCCTTCTTATAAATGCGATTCTAAAGATCGCATTTTTTTTGCCTAGCACTTCTGTTATATCCTCCAACAAAATCTATGCTCTAACTCGTGCATAAACCCACGTTTAATGGCAAACTAACGCTTTCTATTACCATTACTTTAAACGAAGATGAATTACTGGCTCATGAAATCTGAACCGGATGTATTTGGCATCCATGATCTTTATCAAAGACCTAACCAAACTGAACCGTGGGATGGAGTACGTAATTATCAAGCCAGAAACATGATGCGTGATGCCATGAAACTAGGCGATCAGGTGTTTTTTTATCATTCAAATTGCGATGAACCGGGCATAGTGGGTATTATGGAAATCGCTAAAGAAGGCTATCCAGATCATACTGCCTTTGATCCTGACGATCATCATTTTGACCCTAAAAGTGATCCCAATAACCCACGCTGGATGATGGTCGATGTTAAATTTGTCAGACAATTTTCGCGCACTATTGGACTTAAAGAATTAAAAGCCAGACCCGAGTTAGCCAGTATGGCGGTGGTAAGACCTGGCAATCGTTTGTCAGTGATGCCCGTCAGTGCAGAAGAATGGGGCTTTATTTTA